>JAFNGF010000387.1:0-16199 GCA_017885385.1 Planctomycetota bacterium | reverse complement strand
ATCATGCTCATTTGGAGAAGCGTGTGTTGAAGCTCTTGAAGCACCAGTTATACCAGGTCACCCGGGCCGTACCGGACGAGGCCCTGGGAGAACTGAGGGCTGTGCCGATCTGGGTAGAATATAAGGCTCCACGGCATTTATGCATGTGCTATCATCCAAGCAGCCAGTGGCTGCGCGAGCATGGCTTCAATCCCGAAAAAAAGCAGAGCATCGAGATAGCCAACGCTGAGAATTTTCTCAAGTGGACGCTCGACCAACCCTGGATGGTGCTGCATGAGCTGGCACACTCCTATCATCACCGTGTCCTGAGCTATGACAATGCGGAAATCCGCCAGGCGTATCAGAAAGCTGTCGAGAGCAAAGAATACGAGTCTGTCCTACACATCTCTGGGCGGTGCAGACGCTCATACGCGATGAACAACGACCAGGAATATTTTGCCGAGTGCACGGAGGCGTTTTTCGGGACCAACGATTTTTATCCTTTTGTGCGCTCGGAGCTGCAGCAGCACGATCCGCACATGTTCCAATTGCTAAAAAGGCTGTGGAAAGTCGAATGATTCCACGAAAAAAACCCAAGACTGCTATCTTCCCAAAACGGATTTGATATACTTTCGCCGTTAGACGCCACAAAATACCGAAGCCGCCTCGAAGCGTAAGTGCAAAATAAGGAGCAGTATAATGTGTGGTAAACTGAGTCTTCCGGTAGTTTTGGCTTGCGCACTGTGCATCGTATGCACGGCAGCAGAAAAGGACAAGCCAATAACTCTTGACAATGATCCGAATCTCGTAGGCTGGTGGAAGTTTGACGAGGCATCCGGCAAGACCGCAGCAGATTCTTCAAGATATGAGCATAAGGGCACGCTTAAGGGTGACCTGTCGTTCGAGGGAAATTCGGCTTCAGGCAGAATAGGCAAATCACTCAAACTTCAAGGCGGCGACTATTACGTTGAGATAACCGGATACAAAGGTGTCACCGGCACGCGGCCTCGAACCGTGGCGGCTTGGGTCAAAACGACGATAGACCGGGGCGAAATCATCTCCTGGGGCGCGGATGACTACGGCAAAATGTGGATATTCAGTTTCATCAGAGGACGTATTGGCGTCACGCCCAAAGGCGGGTATCTTTACATCAACGATGCCGTCCACGACAACCAATGGCATCATCTGGCGGCAGTGGTGCGGAAAGCGGAGCTGCCGAATCTGCACGATGACGTCAAGCTCTATAAAGACGGCACACTGGCAGAGATCCACGACATCGGCCTTTTGGATCTTTGGCCGATCGAAACCGGCAGTAGGTTTGACATGAGAATAGGCAGAGGATTCAACGGTCTTATTGACGACGTTCGCATCTACGACCGTGCTCTGTCGGAGGACGAAATAAAGGCTCTGTTTACGTTGCAGACCGGTCGAAAGGAGAAAAACGATGGATAATACTAAGATCAGCAGGCGCCGATTTATCCGCGATACGGCGATGGTGGCTGCAGGGGTCGCGGCGGGTCTGGGCACCCCCGGCGCGCCGGGGCTCAGAGCCGCTCGCAGTGGCGCTGCGGACACGTCTAAAATTCTCAATTACAACCCGAATATGGAGTACCGCCGACAGGGAAAGACCAATCTGACGGTCTCGGCGGTCTGCCTGGGCGGACATTCAAGCAGCGACGACAAAGAGCGCCAGGAGATTGTCAGCCGTTGTATCGATGCAGGCATCAACTACATCGACGCGTGCACCGCAGGCGAAGTCATCAGGGACGCCAAGGCCCTGAAGGGACGCCGGGACAAAATGTACCTGGCTCTGTCCCACTGCGGCAACGAGGTGCGTAACGCAGATTACCGCACCGCGAAAAAGCTGCTGGAAGTCCTGGACGGACTGCTGAAAGAGTCAAGACAGGAATACACCGATTTGTGGCGGATCACCTGTTACGAACCGGGCGGCAGACATTCGTTTGACACCTCTTGCGAGATTATCGACGCCCTGGAGAAGGCCAAAAAGCAGGGCAAAGCTCGATTTATCGGCTTTTCCTCCCACGACCGGCGATGGATTAAGTTTATGACAGAATACTTCCCGCAAATTGACGTGGTTTGCTTCCCGTTTACCACCATGAGTAAGACCGCACCCAAAGATAGTCTTTTTGACGCCCTGAAGAAATGCGATGTTGGTGCGTTCGGCATTAAGCCCTTTGCAGCCGCCTCACTGTTCACGGGTAATGCAGAAGAAGACGACCGCCGGGCACGCCTGGCCATCCGATACATCCTCCAGAGTAACACCGTAATACCCATACCTGGCATGAACAGTATCCACGAGGTCGACAATGTGGTTAAGGCCGTTGCCGAGCGCCGACAGCTTGACCTGACAGAAAAANNGCCGACTGCCAAAACACTATCAATGGCTGAAGGACTGGGAATACGTCTAATCGTTCCGGCACAGAGGTGTAATATATGCACCATCATCTCTTCCTCTTTGTTCTGACGATGGCAATTGTTGCCGGAGCAGGCTGTGGGCAGATAAAGACTCAAGAGAACGCGGAGGCTAAAACATTAACCGCTGAGAACGCAAAGACCGCCGAGAATAAAGATATAATTAAAAACTCCGCGTACTCCGCGGTCTCTGCGGTAAATTGGGTTCCCGCCAGCCCCGGTAGAAATCCTCATGCTATGCGTCAGGAGCGGTCCGAACGAACCGGGATTTCTAACGGGGCCGGCAGCAGAACCGCGGCAACCGACCAATCCATGGCAGACAATGAGCCTCCGCTGCTTCTTGGTGATGAGCCGCCATTATCGGTTGATAATTCTCCAAATGCCGGGCCGGGAGCAGATAACAGCCGCTGCTTCGTTTGCCACGTTAACTACATGCAGGAGGTCCTTGCCGCCCGTCATGCCCGAGCGAACATCGGCTGCAAGGATTGCCACGGCGAAGGCGACGCCCATATTGCCGATGAATCCTGGGCCTCAGGCGGAACCGGCACGCCGCCCGATATTATGTACCCACGGGCAAAGATTAACGCGGCCTGCATGACCTGTCACCCCAAAGACAAAATCGACACGGAACAGCACCAGGTTCTTTTTGCCAGCACCGCTGAGGGAAAAGTCTGTACGGATTGTCACGGCAACCATCGGCTAACTCATCGCAGATGCAAATGGAAGTAGAGCATGGGCAACCCCGCCATAGTGATGGCGGGGTTAACCGTTTAGCCCCGCGTTTGACGCGGGGTTTGACAGGGACTTCAGTAATGTCAAAAGCTCGATCTCGATCGATAGCTGTGATGACGGGGGGAGGAGATTGTCCTGGGCTAAATGCGGTGATTCGGGCCGTGACCAAGACAGCTATAAACAAATACGCCCTTGAGGTATGGGGAATCCAGGACGGCTATCTTGGGCTGATTGAAAACCGGATAAACCGTTTAAGTTATGACGACGTCAGCAATATCCTGACCGTCGGCGGGACCATTCTGGGGACAAGCAACACTGCCGACCCGTTCAAGTTCCCGGTGCGTTGCCTTAGCAGGGGCAAGCTTGCCCCCGCGCACGCGGGGGTGGGCGACAAAACACAAGTCAAGGACGTTTCGAATAATTGCCTGCAGGCGCTCAAACAGCGAGACATTGACGCTCTGGTTTGTATTGGCGGTGACGGCACAATGGCCTCAGCGGCGCGCCTCGCAAAAAAGGGCCTGCCCATTATAGGAGTGCCAAAAACTATCGACAACGACCTTTACGGCACAGATGTTACCTTCGGATTCAATACGGCGGTGACAACGGCAACCGATGCGATTGACAAAGTCCACACAACCGCCAGCTCGCACCACCGAGTGATGATTATCGAGGTGATGGGCAGATACGCCGGGTGGATCGCGCTTTATTCCGGCGTGGCCGGCGGCGCCGATCTAATACTAATTCCAGAAATCCCCTACAAGCTGGAGAAAGTCTCTGAATACGTTATTGGCCGATCACGACGGGGCAAGCGGTTCAGTATCGTCGTAGTATCTGAAGGAGCTCGGGAAAAAGGCTGTCAGATGGTCGTTCAAAAAATAGTCGCAACCCGTCCGGACCCTTTGCGCTTGGGCGGAATTGGCAACAAGCTCGCCGAAGACATCAACAGGCGAACGGGTCTGGATTGTCGTGCTGTGATACTTGGCCACGTTCAACGCGGCGGCACGCCAACCCCATACGACAGGACGCTCGCCACCAATTTCGGGCATACGGCGGTCGAATTACTGGTCAGAGGCGTGAAGAACCGCATGGTCGCTGTAAAAGGCGGCAGGCTTTGCAGTATCAGCCTTTCGCGCGTCGCCGGTAAAATAAGAAAGGTTCCACGAAACCACGAGCTAATAAAGGCGGCTCTGGCCATCGGAACAAGTTTTGGCGTCTGACTTTTTACCGCCGAGTGCGCAGAGGACGCTGAGATTTTGTGGCACGGGCTTCCAGCCCGTGAAAGCACGGCCAAGATGGCCGTGCCACTATTCTGCGGTCTCAGCGGTCTCAGCGTTCTCAGCGGTGAGGTCTGCCTTCAAACGCGAGGTTCAAAATGGGCACTAATAATCTTAAAGCACAGTTTTGGCTGGCAGTATGGTCGATCCTCTTAGTTGCAACCGTCGGCTTTCCAGCAAGTGGAGGCCCGGTCCGCATTCTGCGCGATTTAGAGTATGTCCCTGGCGGGCACGAACGGCACAAACTGGATTTGTATTTGCCGGAACAGATCGGCCAACAAGGTGATGCAGCAAAACCTCTGCCGCTTATCATCTGGGTGCACGGTGGGGCCTGGCAGTCCGGCGACAAAAAGAGCTGCCCCGCTGTTCGGTTCGTACAAAAAGGTTATGCCGTGGCCAGCGTAAACTACCGCCTCAGTCAGCACGCTATTTTCCCTGCCCAGATTGAAGATTGTAAGGCTGCCGTCCGCTGGCTACGGGCAAACGCCAGGCAATACAACCTGGATCCCAACCGCTTTGCGGCTTGGGGAGCATCGGCCGGCGGGCACTTAGTGGCGCTACTCGGCACAACCGGCGGCATCAAGGAATTCGATAAGGGCCCAAACCTGGATGTCTCCAGCCGGGTGCAGGCCGTCTGCGACTACTTCGGGCCAACCGACTTCCTGAAAATTGCTGACTTTGCGAGCAAGATGAATCACGCCGCAGCCGACTCGCCGGAGTCAAAGCTCATCGGCGGGCCTATCCTGGAAAATCCCGATGCGTGCAAGCGGGCAAACCCGATCAGTTATGTCACCAAAGATGACCCGCCGTTTTTGATTGTGCACGGGGATGCGGACCCGCTGGTTCCGCACAACCAGAGCCAAATTTTCTTTGAAGCATTGAAAAAAGTGGGCGTAAAGGTCAAGTTCCATACTGTTGAAGGCGGCGGCCACGGCGGATTCAAAGACCCTGCCGTCGAAAAAATGGTCGAGCAATTTTTCGATGAGCACCTGAGGTCAGTTGGTAATCAGGCGACCAGGTAAGAGAGATAATCTGATCACCAGGTCACCGTGTGCCCGGCTTGCCTTGCCAGCTCTACCAGCCTTTTGAGTCTTTCGGGCTTGACATAAGGTGCGACGCTGCAAGCCGAGGAGAGGATATACCCGCTGCCCGGCTTGCCGATTCTGATTCTGTCCTTTACCGCCTGCTCAAAAGTCCGCTCATCGGCGTTGAGCATCTCATTTACGGCATCGAGATTTCCTTTGAAGAAGAACCGCCTGCCATACTTGGATTTCGCCTCCGCCAAATCTACCGTGCCGAGCGGCGGAGGGTCCAAGGTGTCGATCCCGTCAACGCACGTTTCGCCCATCAGGTCCAGCCGGTCGCCAATCGCGCCGCAGGTGTGGACGTACGCCTTTGAGCCGTGGCTATGTATCGCTCGGAAAACCTGGTCCTCGTAAGGGGCCACAAATTCTTTGTACATCTGTCGACTTATAAAACCCGCCCCGGCAAAAGCTGAACTGACCAGAATAGCATCGGGGCCGCAGCTGCCATACAGTTTAACCTGCGCAAGGACGATGCGCGTGAGTACAGCAAGCACCTCGTGACATTTGCCAGGCGCGTCGATCAAAGCCAGAAGGCCCTGTTCATAGCCGAACAGCTCCATAAGATGCGTAAAAGGCGAAAACACCTCCGCGTGTATTGAGACCTCCGGCGCCAATTGTTGTACTTTCTTAAGTGCGATTGTGAACCATTGAGGATAGGACTTGGAGTCACTGAGGTCAGCTTGCGGGCTGACGTCCCACAGCTCGGGTGTATGCCAGGTATTCCAGATGTAACCCGGCAGTCTATATGTCGCCGGGTCTCTAATATCGACAGTTCTGTAATCCGCCTGATCGAGGGACGCTCGTCCGGGCCTAAATGTCTGCGGGTTATCATCCGGCGGCACAATAGTCTCCAGCCCGGATTTCCAATACAGATATTCAGCATCGCCAATTCTTTTACAAGACGCCAGCTTGTTTTGCCAGTCCGGCGGCCTGCCGGGTATGTTCACCAGAATACCGTCGAATTCATACCTTCTCTGCAAATCAACCAGAGCATGGGCAAAAGTTTCACTGTCAAACCAGATCTGTGACGGGCGATACTGGCAATTTAGAAAGTAGTGTCCGAGAGCCAATTGGCACATTACCGGAACGCGATCCGGCTCTTGGTGATTCATCGCAGCCCATACTCGCTCTTTAGAGTTCATACTCGCCATCAGTCTAAACAAGCATCGGCAAAAAATCAAAAAAAATCACCAAAAAAGCACACGACCGTAACATCGCATTTGCACGATTATCCGTAGCGAAGAAACTTGCAATCCGGTTTGAATCGGTTATATTTTGCCACAGACGCCGTCCTGAGCGCAGTCGAAGGAGAACACAGAGGAACACAGAGATGGACACGGGCCTTGTCGCCTTTTATCCAGGAATTAAACCGTGTGAATCAGTGTTAATCCGTGCCTTATATAAATTTAGACACTGGCGGGCTTGGCAGCCCGCGCACGGCTGCCATGGAAAGTCAAAACAGGTCTTCTGAGCTCTCTGTGCTCTGTGGCTTATTCTTTTAAGGAGTGCATTCAGTGACAATCTTAAAGTATTCCCGCCTTGTAGTTACCTTCTTCTCCGCCCTGGCTCTTTTCAGTCCGCCACTGGCGGACGCGGCGGACTGGCCTACCTACCGCCGCGACAACGCGCACAGCGGCTGCACATCCGAATCGCTGCCGACGCCGCTCGTTCAGGATTGGGTTTATGTGTCTGTTCATCCGCCGCGACCGGCCTGGCCGGCGCCCGCAAGCCGCCCGCGAGAGGGCTTCATATTGCGCGACAGGGTAGACTTCGACGACGCCTTCCAGGTAGTCGCCACGGGCGATCTGGTCTATTTCGGGTCGTCCGCCGACCACAAAGTTTACGCCCTCGACGCCGCCACCGGCGAGCAGCGGTGGTCTTTCTTCACCGGCGGACCAGTCCGCCTCGCACCAACAGTCCGGCAGGATAAGGTCTTTGTCGGTTCGGATGACGGCTTTGTTTACTGCTTAAAGGCCGACAACGGAGAGCTGCTCTGGAAAATACGCGGCGGACCCAGTGATGAGAAGCTTCTGGGCAACGGGAAAATGATTTCACGATGGCCTATCCGAACCGGCGTGCTCGTCGACGAGGACGTGGCATACTTCGGTGCTGGAATCTTCCCACACGAGAACGTCTACCTCTACGCGGTCCGCGCTAAAAATGGAGACCTTGTCTGGAAAAACGATACCATCAGCGAGCAAGATGCCTATCAGAATGACCTCTCTCCACAGGGATACCTGCTGGCCGCCGGGGCGCAGCTTTTTGTGCCGTCCGGCAGGTCTTTGCCCGCCGCTTTCAGCAAGACAAATGGGCAGATGCTCTTCCACCGCAAGTACGGCTGGAGAGGTGAAGAGGCCGGCGGCGTCATCGGCGGCACCTACGCCCTGCTGGCGGACGACCAGATTTACACCGGCACAGAGTACCACTTGCTGGCGCTTGACCAGAGGACCGGCAGAACCGGATTCGCCTGGTTCCCAGGCAGACGCCTGACCGTAAACGGCAATATGGCTTACCTGGCGACAGGAAGCGAAATCCTCGCAATGGATAGATTGAAATACGCCGAGGCCAGCAGACGCCGAAATTCCCTGGAGTTCAAGATCAAAACGCTGCGAACCGAACTGGCCAGAGCCACAGGTGACAGACGCAAGCAACTGCAGGACCAGCTACGAACGATAGAAAAAGAGCTTAGCGACCACCGCCGCGACAATATTACGCCGGCAGTCCGCTGGCAGGTGCCGAGCGAGTGTGACGCGGAGCTTATCGTTACCGCCAACCTCGTCATTGCCGGCGGACAGGATAAGGTCGACGCGCTCGATCGGGACAGCGGCGAGCTTGTTTGGAACACCAAAGTCGAGGGCAAGGCAAGCGGCCTGGCGGCAGCTAACGGGCGTCTCTACGTCAGTACCGATACGGGCAAGATTTATTGTTTCGCTTCAGAAAACGCATCGAGCAGCAAAAGCCAAGTGGTTATGCAAACGAATCCCGTCGGGGGCGGCGGGTCCGCTCCTGCCGGACCTGTTCGGCCTCCGGTCGCGAATCCTTATCCTAAAGACGAGCTGACCGAGGTCTACGAAGCTGCAGCCGAAGCCATTTTGATGGAGACCGGCGTGACGAAAGGCTATTGCCTGGTTGTGGGCGCCGAACGTGGGCGATTGGCATACGAACTGGCTAAACGGACAAACTTGACCATCATTGGCGTC
This sequence comes from Planctomycetota bacterium, assembly GCA_017885385.1. GTDB lineage: Bacteria > Planctomycetota > Phycisphaerae > Sedimentisphaerales > Anaerobacaceae > JAFNGF01. The sequence continues at coordinate 7,496 of JAFNGF010000387.1, read as the reverse complement.
GAACCGGATTTACAAAAAGTCCAGGCAGCCCGCCTGGCTCTCGATGCAGCAGGTCTATACGGCCAGAGGGTCACCATAGACCAGGGCGATCTTTCGGCGCTGCCATATTCGAATTATTTTGCCAACCTGATCGTTTCCGACAGTCTCATTCTGACCGGGCAAATTCCGGGTGAGCCTGCCAGACTTGTCCGACACATAAAACCGTGTGGCGGCGCCATCTGTGTGGGCGCCCCGGCAAACATACCTGGCTGCGCTGCCCCGCGGCCAGCGCAGCGAGCTGCCGCTGTATCTTCGAAAGAGCTACTCTCTTGGTTTGCACGCCTGGAATTGGGTTCGTGTCGAATCAGCCAGGTAAACGGACTCTGGGCGACATTACAGCGCGGCGCACTGCCCGGCGCCGGCAAATGGACGCATCAATATGCTGAGCCGGGCAATACCGCCTGTAGCGACGACCTGGCGTTAGCCGGACCGTTAGGCTTACTATGGTTTGGTGAGCCTGGTTCTGCGCCAATGGTCAATCGCCACGACGCCGCAACTTCGCCGCTTGCAGTCAATGGGCGACTATTCATTCAGGGCGAAAATGTCGTTATGGCGTACGACTCTTACAACGGCATGCTGCTGTGGAAACGCGAAATCCCCGGCGCTATGCGAACGCGGCTAAAAAGCAGAGAATGCGGCAACCTGGCTGCCTCGCAGGACAGCTTCTTTATCGCCATTGGTGATAAATGCCTTCGGCTTGACGCCGCGACAGGCGAGACTCGCGCAACTTACACGATGCCGCCAACCCCGGAGGGCCTGCCGCGCAACTGGGGATACCTGGCCTACGTCGATGGCGTGCTTTATGGCAGTGCAATGACAGAAATAGGCATTTCCACCTCGGTCTTCGCTATGGACGCCAGAGATGGCCGGCACCTTTGGAACTATGGCGGAAAAAATATCGCCAACCTTACTATCGCTGTCGGAGACGGCTGGATATTTTTCGTCGACAGCTCCCTGACGCCGCAGCAGCGTGACACACTCCTGAAGGAGGACAAATCGCATCTGGCCGGTCTCCAAGGCGAGCAAGCAAAGAAGGCCGAAGAAAAACAGAAGAAACTCGATGCGCGACTTGCCGTTGCGCTTGACGCGAGGACCGGCGGAAAACTCTGGGAAAAGCCGGTTGATGTCACCGACTGCAGCAGGATCGGAATAGGCGGAGGTGAGCTGATGGCCATGTACCGTGACGGCATCGTGGTTCTGTGCGGCGCCAACGCCAACGGCCATTACTGGAAACAATTCCTTGCCGGCGAGTTCTCACAACGCCGATTGCTGGCCTTGTCAGCCAAAACCGGTAACACAATGTGGGCAAGAGACGCCAACTATCGCCACCGCCCCCTTCTTATTGGGGACACAATCATTGCCGAGCCTTGGGCGTTTGATCTGGCGACCGGTCAGCAGAAAACACGCCCACACCCGCTGACGGGCGCCGAGACAACGTGGCAGTTCCTCCGGCCGGGCCATCACTGCGGGGCAATCTCTGCGTGTCCGCAAATGCTGCTTATGCGCTCCGGATACACCAGCTACTACGACCTGCGAGACGACGCAGGCATCCGGCACTTCGCCGGACACCGGCTTGGATGCTGGATCAACGGCATAGCGGCTGACGGACTTGCGCTGGCGCCCGAAGCCAGCGCCGGCTGTATCTGCCTTTATCCTATAGTCTGCTCGCTCGCCCTCGAACCCCGTCCGGACCGGCAGCGATGGGCGATCTACAGCAGCGGCGGTGACAATACTCCGGTTCAAAATCTGGCCATAAACTTAGGCGCCCCCGGCGACAGACGCGACTCAACCGGCCAGCTATGGCTTGCATATCCTCGGCCCAGCCTGCCGGCAGACCGCAAAGCTATGGGATTCGCGATTCAACTGCAGACAGAATTTCTTCAAGGCGGCGGATACGTTTCTCGCAATAGTGAAGCTGAAGCGACAACCGGCTCTGAGCACTCGTGGGTATTTGCATCGTATGCACGTGGGCTTCGGCGTTGTGTGGTGCCGCTGTTAGATGAGCGGGAGGGCCCCGCTGACTACACAGTTATACTCTACTTCGCCGACTCAGAAAACGAGCAGCAGGGCCGGCGAGTTTTCGACATCGCATTACAGGGCAAGGTCGTAGTCGAAGGCTTCGACATCACAAAAGAGGCTGAAGGTTCACAAAGAGCAATCGTCCGGGAGTTCGCCGCAGTCAGGGTTGAGCGCAACCTGGAAATCGAGCTCATTCCGAAAGGCGAGCAAGCATCCTCGATGAGCCAGGCGCCGATCCTGTGCGGCTTGCAGGTACAGCGAATTGCCCAGAAGGCAGAAGACAAAGGACAGAACACAGAATTCTGAATACCGTCAATCGACTATGAATTGTGCCAGCTTCGTCCAGACAGAGGGCTTGACCAAGGTTTACTCATCCGGCAAGATTCAGCTTTGTGCTCTGAAGAATGTGAATCTGACTCTTGCCGAAGGGAAATTTCTTGGCGTAACGGGACCTTCAGGTTCCGGCAAATCTACGCTGGTGAATCTGCTGGGCGGGCTGGATACGCCCTCCTCTGGCCGGATAAAAGTGCAGGGAAGAGATATCTGCGAATTGAATAAGGAAGAGCTGGCGATTTACCGGCGCTACCAGGTCGGAATGATCTTCCAGTCATTCAACCTGATTCCCTCGTATACCGCCTTGGAAAACGTAGCCTTTCCGCTGCTTTTTGCGGGCGTGGCTAAAAGAGAGAGAAATCAGCGGGCGGCGGAAATGTTGACCAGAGTGGGACTGTACCCTCGAAAGGATCACCGCCCGGCGGAGCTTTCCGGCGGCGAGCAGCAGAGAGCGGCAATCGCCCGTGCCCTGGTCAATCAACCCAAAATCTTGCTCGCCGATGAGCCTACCGGCAACCTCGACAGCATAACCGCAAAAGAAATCGTCAAGACGCTGGCAGACCTCAACAGAAATCAGGGCGTGACCGTCATCATGATCTCCCACGAAGAGCTGCTGCTGCAGGAATTCGCCCACGAAGTTATCCGCCTGCGCGACGGCGAGATTGTCGATCGGGAAAAACTCAGGTGATGAACCGATGAGAATGTCCGACTACATCGAGCAATCTTTTTCCAATCTGGCCAGGAGAAAGCTGCGCACATTTCTGACCACTTTCGGAGTGGTGATTGGAATCGGCGCCCTTGTTTCGATGTTCGCGTTCGGCCAGGGCGTCCAGAAGAATATGACAGATAAATTCAAGGAGCTGGAGCTATTCAACTGTGTCAACGTTTTTCCACCTACTATGCAAGAGCAGTCCCAACCCAAGCCTGCCCTGAGCCCTTCGGCTGCGCTCAGGGTAAACTCCGTCGAAGGGACGAAAGAAGAACCTCAACAGGCGCCAGTTTTGGATGACGACTTGATCCAGCGGATAGGAAAGATAGAGGGCGTGGAATCAGCCTTTGCCGAAATCCGTTTTCCCGCGATGGTTCGACTCAGAGAAAAGGAAAGATTCAGCCTTGTACAAGTCTTGCCGGCTGACGTTTGCCAGTCCGGGCTGAGCAAACTGCTGGCGGCAGGGGAGCCTTACGCGTCCGACGATGCGAACTCCCTGATCATTAGCGATTCCCTGCTGCACGGTATGAAGATCAAGGATGCCAAAACTGTTATCGGAGAGCAGGTCGAACTTTCTACGCTAAGGTTCGATCCTAACCTTCTCAGTCCTGCTGCTATCGCATCTATTATGCGGGGTGACGAGATTCCTTTTTCCAGAGAGAGTTATACCTTCACCATTGTCGGCGTGGCTGAAAGGATGGGATTCGGCGGTTCCATGCCCGTGCGGAGCGACGTCTTTATTCCGCCCGGGCCATCAGAAAAAATGAAAAAAATATCGCTGACGAGCATCTGGGATTTTTTCTCCGCCGCAGCCGGGCCAGGGCAGGCCAAGGGCTATTCAATGGTGACCGTCAAGCTATCTTCGGCAAAATATGTTCAGCCCGTTAAGCAGCAGATTGAAGATTGGGGCTTTAAGACCTTTGCTCTTATAGATGGGCTGAAGGAGATCAAGAGGGCCTTTATCTTCATGGATATGTTTCTCTTTGCGGTTGCGATGATAGCCATTACTGTCGCTTCTTTGGGTATCATCAACACGATGGTTATGTCCATTCTGGAAAGATACAAAGAGATTGGAATCATGAAAGCGGTCGGCGCCGGTGATAGAGATGTGAAAAAAATATTCTTCTTTGAGTCCGGCGTCATAGGGTTTTTAGGCGGCATCTTTGGCCTTGCTCTGGGCTGGGCGGTCGGTGTGGTGATCAATCAGGTCGCCAATTATTTTCTGGCCAAACAGGGAGTTCCATATACGGACTACTTCAGCTTTCCGTGGTGGCTTTGCCTGGGAGCAGTAGCCTTTTCCATAGTGGTAAGCCTGGCCGCCGGCATATATCCAACATTACGCGCCGCCCGCGTCGATCCGGTTGTGGCACTGCGGCACGATTAGCCCCTGCCGCTGCGTTTCTATCGCGGAAATTACGTATTCTCGGGCAGGAACCCGGCGGATACCTCAAGTCGCCCATGCAAAATTGTCGATACAATACTGGTTAGGAGACATCGAGTATGTGCAATAAAATAGTAGTAATTATGCCGGCACTATTATACCTCTGTGGGTGCCAGTCCAGCGATCCATACGTCCGCAGGAGCGAGATGCGAAAAGAGTCAAAGCAGATCGCCCAGGCTCAAACCAGCCTGGCTATGACGGCGCTTGACGATAAGTATCGTGCAAGCATCGACGGACTCACATCCGCCGCCGACCGCAACGCAGAATCGATTTCCACTTTAGAATCAAAACTGGACGCCGCTGCAGCGCAGGATGCGAAATCTCTTTCTCAGCTCAAATCGGGCCTGCAGGCCGGCATCGGTCAGAACAGCAGCTCCATCAAGCAGAACGCAGAATCAATCGCCCTGCTGGAATCGACCGTTAACAGCCTTATCAAGCAAAGTACGCAATCGGTTGCCGATGTCCGCAGCGACCTTGAGCAGTTGGAAGAACAAGTCGCTCAGTTTCGTCTGGACGTCCACCAGGAATTCGCCCGAGAAGAAGCAGACCGGACTGAGACGACCGACCAGCTGGCCGAAAAGGTAAACCAACTGGTTAATCGTCCGCAAAAGGTGTTTCTCTCGCCGGCAGAAAGCCCGCATCCTGAAGATTTATCAAGCACATCGGATAGGCCATCCAATCACACGCTCGTACTCAGCGGCAACATCAGCCAGCCTACAGACTATATGCCACTTCCGACAAAGACAGAGGACCTGCTCTATTGGCGACAGGGTCCTTATCAAGTGTGCTTTGCCGCAATTGGTCCATTAGTAATGGTCAGCGGACCTTTAGTCGCAGAGCTTTATGCAAGAAAGCAGAAGAGGCTGGCACGCTCGCTAACGCGAAACGTTGTGCAGATACCTACCAAGTAACGGGGCGTCAGATAGGAATTTAGAATTTAGAATTTAGAATTTCGGATTTGCGGCCCGGCTCACCAGGCGATGCTAAGCGGCATGAGCCTACGTCTACTGTGCCATCGTAAACACATACGCCGATTCCATATTGGTTCCGCCCACAATAACATTTCCCCGGCTAATCGAAACAGAAAGCCCGAAACCATAAGGCGTTTCTCCGCCGGGGGCGGTTAGTTTGGCTTCTTGAATCCACGCTGCACCGCCGTGCTCGTCTTGGCGAAGCGCCAAGCCGGAGCCGGATCTGAATATATATGCTGCGCCCCTGCTGCCAAGCTCCTGCGCCCCTACGATGAGGTACTCATTATTGATACACACGGAACAGCCGAATAAGTCCATCTGTTTGTCGTCCGAGCCTGTAAGTTTCGCCTGCTGAATCCAGTTTGTTCCGTCGCGCTTGAATATATACACGCGACCGGGCGAACCGTTAAACCAGGTCGCTGCGATGGCTGCGTAGTAGCCTGCAATGGAAACTGACCGGCCAAATTTGTCGCCGACAGCACCGTCCGAAGCAGCAAGCTTTGCCTGCTGAACCCATTTTGTTCCCAGGCGTCTATATATGTACGCGCAGCCGGGATACGAAAACGGGCTGGATGTCCCCACGATGACGTACTCGCCGCAGATCGACACAGACCGGCCAAAATCGCAGGCCCTATGCTGACCAGCAGGAGCAAGCCTGGACTGCTGCAGCCATTCTGCGCCGCTTCGCCAGAAAATATATGCTGCGCCTGTGTGACTGCTATCACCCGGCGCGCCTACGACGGCATAGTCACCATCGAGTGACACGGACAAACCAATTGCGGCGCCGGCGCCCGCATAAGAAACGCTGAGCTTAGCCTGCTCGATCCAGGTGCCACCCATCCGCTTGAATATATAAGCCGCACCCGTGTCCAGGTCGCCGTGCCCGGGCGCTCCCACGATGGCGTAATCGCCGCTGATCGAGACAGATGAGCCGAATCTGTCGTTGCGGGCCCCATCCGACGCAGTAAGCCTTGCATAGGAAGTCCAATTGGTTCCATCCCGTTTGAAGATGTACGCACGGCCCGCTCCCATATCAAAGGAGGCTGCTCCAACAATAGCATAGTCAGCACAAATCGCGACCGACTCCCCAAAGTCGCCGTAGCCATCCGGCACCGTCAGCTTAACCTGCTGCTGCCAGTCGGCTGGCACAGGCACCACAATGAGTATGCAACCGATCAGCGCCGAAATGTTCCAAGACTGCTTCATAGCCGCGCCACGAAAGTCTGCGGCCCGGCCCCCACTTAAGCTTCTGTGCTTCCAGGCCTTAGTTAACCAGAAGAGCGTATACGTCCACTGTAATACTATTGTCGTAAGTTGCGAGCGGCTGTCTATTGTGGAAACTACGTATTTTTGCAGCAAATCTGTACTTTTTGCTCATTTTTCTGATTCTTGCCTTTTACCCCAACCGATAGGACATTTAAGCATTTTAGAGGTTATTTTGAGGTAAAAGGAAGGCTGGCATGCGGACCGAAAACGATTGCCAAGACACAATTCTCGTCCGTTTATCTGCGCTGCCGGAGATGCTCGATGAGCTTGACAGTCTCACGGCTCGGCTGAGCAGCTCGGCACTGAGCTCACTTCCGAAGGGCTCGCTGAATTCCAAGACCGTCAGCGAAGACCCAGCCTGTGATGTGGTTGTTGATTTCTCCAACGTTGAGATAATCACTACTCCAGTCATTGCCAGGCTAATGGCCCTTAGAAAATTATTGGTCGATTGTGGGCGTCGGCTTGTTTTGCACAGCGCTGCCCGGCAAATCAAAGGCGTCTTTACCACAACGGGTCTTGACCAGATTTTTGAGTTTGCCGACGACAAGCCCGCTGCCCTGGCACGTGTTCGACGCAGCCACAGCAGAGGTTGAGGGCTGAACAACCAGCGAAGGAGTGTCACTCCTACAGCGTCCCGCGTCTGCGTAGACAGGCGACAAAACCCAAACTGATGCCGCCCAAGCAAAAGTGAGATAGAGCCGACGATAGCAGCAGTCCG
>JAFNGF010000386.1 GCA_017885385.1 Planctomycetota bacterium | reverse complement strand
GGATTCGGGCTCCGGGCGTACGGGTTGCCCGCGGCAATGTACTTGATCCAGTAGTTGTTAATCCATTGACTTATAACTTCGCCGCGTGGGTCACCGTCTTGACCGGCTGTCTGGTAGAAAATTCCTATGCGACCCCCAGTAACTGTATTATGAACGATCACTGGGTCAGCTCTTGTTCCAGCAGCGTTTTGAGCAAGAACCAGTTCGGTTTCCCAATTGCCGGCAAGTGTATCAAGATGGAATGGGCGGTCAGTTGCGAAATTCTGTAGAGTTGGAGTGTACTGCTGACCTTCGGCTGTAACAGTAACAGCAGTATCGTCCTCGCCCGCTACTGTAACGCCGGGAATATCCATCATTGTCTGTAATCCAGCACCGCCATTTGTTCCAGCACCATCTACAACGTAGAATATCCAGTCGCCGGTGTTAATAATGGTATTACCATCATCTAAGAACAATTCGGCCAATGAGTTATCAGCCTGCGTATTGCCAGGTGCATAAATAGTGCTTGGGAACTGTCCGCAAAGAATTAAAAGGTCTGATGTGCCGTCACCTGTGTGGTCTCTTACCCAATCTGCAAGGGCACTTTGTTGACCTGATGTGAACAGTTGAACAGAAACACCCGTTACGTTGTTGACAATTCTTTGCATTTCGCTGTCGGCCGCAGCTTGCCCAAACCAGCCCGCTTGTGTTGAAATCGCTATGTCAGAAGCCATAGCCATCGGGCAAAATGCAAAAAAGAAGGTTAGATAAATAAACTTTTTACACATAATAGTCCTCCCTCAAAAAAGTTACGATAACCCTGCTTTGGCAACACACCAAAGCAAAATTGAGAATGAAGAGTTGAGACTTAAGAATTCTTCATCCTAAATTCAAAATTCTGGATTCTTGTTACCTCCTTCTTTCAAAAGCTCCAGTATGAGCAGTTGCGTGAATGTACGAACACCGATTGGGAGGCACAAGGTTCACGTTAGACCTCTGCACCTTACATAATACGTCATTCTTGCCGAAGACCCTAACAGTCCCACGAATCAAGAATTATGAAATCGCAGAGCCGAGCAATCCTATTTATACCAAACTAAGCGCCTTTTCGTCAAGCAAAATCACATCCGGAGGTGGAAAAGAAATTTCCCACTCCAGGGGAAATAATTGCCCGGCGACTGGGCAAAATCGCGTACTTCGAGTGGGCAGGAATCTTCCCACGTAGGGTATGCAGATTTCTGCATACCATTTGCGGAATTTGGCGGTATGCGGAGCATACCCTACCAAACTGCAACGCCTTCGCCGTGCCAGGCTCAAGCCCGGCTTGGGCCTGCCACGCAGGCTCCGGCGTTGCTTGCCGAGCCGATTTGCTGAGGTTTGCAGCGGGTGTCAGAGGTTTTTGAGCCAATTCTCGGCAAAGGCGGCCAAATCCTCGAAATCCAGGGTATCATCCTGGTTTGAGTCAAGGCCCGTATCGGCTGCGCCGTTACGCCAATTTGACGCTAACAGCGAAAAGTCTGCCAAGTCTACCGTAGCCGAGCCATCCACATCGCCAAACAGTCTGTGGAACTCTATAGTATAGAAGCCATCTTCCGGATGCCCGTCGCTGTCGCCCAGCTCCTGGCCGGCCAAGGATGTAATTGAGCCGCAGTCAAGCATAAGGCGATAAACGTCATCAGGCAGCGAGTCCCCAAACCAGCCGTCACTATCCAGGTCGAATTCAAGAGTAACACAGTCCCACAACCTGCCATATTCAAGGCTTATCTGCTCGCCGGTAAGAACTGCGCCGCCTTTGGTTCCAATTATTTGAACACCATCAGGCGTGATTACCACGTCGTCGGTGAATGTCAGCTTTATTTGTGAGACGTTGGAGCGCTGCGTCTGGCCCCCGGCAATTTCGACGCCGGCAACATACGGACCGGCATCAAGACCGCCTCCGGCTTCAAGCTCCATTATAGTCGTGTAGCGCTGCGTACCGCCGGGCGTGCCTATGATTCGTATAGCATCACCAACCGTTGGCAGAAATCGGAATGTAATTTTCTGGTACATCTTGTAACGGTCGAGTCCCGATGCATCGGGATCGGCGGGTAGATTGGCCGGCGCTATAAATCTGCCGCCCCGCCGGACTTCCACCCTGAGGTCCTGGAAAAAACCGCCCTCGGCCTGGTCATCTTTATAGTAGGTATTGACCCCCTGCCAGATAAGGTCGCCTTCCCAAAATGTGAGCGTCTCGAACCTGACCGGCCTGGAGAAATTCAATTGATACCAATCCTCTTCGCCCGGCTTTTCTTTAGCCCCGGCCACTGGCCGGGGTACCCCCGCCGAGAGGCGGGGGCTAAGGTAGTAAGCCTTGTACCCGTTGTAAGAGTTGTCCGTTACGCCATCGATTATAGAGTCTAGATTATAGCGGTCATACCGACTGTCATATTGCTGGGTCGCAGCCGTAGGCGTAACTGTGACGCCGGCAGCGATCGCTTCAGCTACCAGACCTGCCGGCCCATTAGGGTCNNTTCAGGGGTCCGCTGCCGAAGATGTGGCCGCCATTTTTTAGAATGTTTTGCCCTGCAAGGTCGGCCATGCAAGCGGTAATGCTCGTTATAGTGTCGTATTGTGGATAGTATTTATTGGGATCGGGCAGATATGGCCTACAAACATTCTTGTAGACGTCGCCGCAAATGTCGGGGTCGGTAAGATCGGAAGGCAGATTCCTAAAACCCTTGATTATGCCAATAAGGCCGCCTGCTGTTGCCGCGTTGCAATCGCAATCCCATCCGGCCAATACGGCGATCTGTACGGTGTTTTTGAAATCGCCCCGGCCATAAAGTACCGCAAGCACCGTCGCTCCGGCGTTAATTGTTGACTCGGCCCAATTGTAGTAACGGCCAGCACTGCCCGCCCCCTGGTATTTATCATAGAGCTTGGAACGAGTCGCCCGCCAGTCCAGACTCCCATCATTTGCATCCTCCGTGTACCAGCCGAGTACGTCAGTTATCACCTGGTACGTTCGGCTCGTAGTCGGCACAGCCGCAACAGCCTCAGTCACAAGGCTCGTAACATTTGGCTCAAAAAAAGCTGCTGCATACATCGCAGAGTAGAACTGCGCGGCGTGAGCTGCAAAGCCCGTATTTGTGATATGGGCAAATCTACCGGCAAGATCAATCGCAGGCTGAACGAGGCCTGGAGATATTGCCCCGAGCACCTCGGTGGTTATCTGGGAGTCAATTGAATACCAGTGCTCGTTGTAAGCTCGGCTTCCTGTATCAGGCGGAAGGTAACCATCTGCCATCAAGTACCACGCCTGTTTGTTTGCCAAATACAAGCCGCAGGTTCCAATATGAGTTCGCCACTGCTGGGCAATTTCCGGGTAATTGCAGTCCAGGCCATCCGTTCGCAGGATGTGCAGGGCGACATATTCCACGTCGGTGTCATCGTCAGCGTCCCATTCCTGCCTTATTACCCAGGGGACAGCCGGAGCAGGGTTGGGCATAAAACCTGAATACTTGCCTTCGGTATCCCTGCCTGCGTAGTTACCTATAAGCTGGCCTAACCACATGCCCCTGAGCTTGTCACTAAGCTTGTAGGCCAGGATTGCCTTTTCCGCCCTTGCTTGTCGACAGGCCTGTCCCGAGCTCAGCCGAGGGAGCAGCGGTATCAGTAATAACGATAGAAACGAAATTGCGGTTACGTTGCGCCAAAGGCTCATCTTTCACGCTCCTCGCAGATACATTATAACATAATGCAGCCAAGAAGACGCCTTTTTGTTGTAACAGAACCCGCCAAATAGCGTCTTAATAGGCGCGACGGTTGTTCAGATATAAGAGACCGGGATGAGGCGATAAAATTCTGGAAACTTTCGACCATTTTTGGTAACATAGATGCGATAATTTTGTGGTGCGTGGGGCGTGCTGCGTCGTGCGTTTTACGCACTACGCACCACCCAATACGCAAGACGAAATATGGAGCAAACAACCGAGCAACGACTTAAAAACGCAGGAAGGTCCCAGTCTGTCGATGAGAGCCAGCTAATCGCTCGCCTGGCCGGCGGATACACTGAGCTAAAGCGGCAGATACACCGGGTTATAGTCGGCCAGGACAGCGTAATTGACTCGGTGCTCTGCTGCATGTTAGCTGGAGGTCACTGCATCATTCAGGGCGTGCCGGGCCTGGCAAAGACGCTGATGGTGCACTCCATAGCCAATGCGATGAACCTCAAGTTCAACCGGATTCAGTTCACGCCCGATCTAATGCCCTCGGACATTACCGGCGCGGATATTATCCAGAGAGACCCGCAGTCGAAGAAGAGACATTACGAGTTCCTTCAGGGTCCGATTTTTGCCAATGTGGTTCTGGCCGACGAGATAAATCGTACGCCCCCTAAGACTCAGGCTGCGCTTCTGCAGGCGATGCAGGAACGTGAAGTGACCGCATCGGGCAGGACATACAAGCTCGATGAGCCGTTCTTTGTCCTGGCGACTCAGAACCCTATCGAGCAGGAAGGCACATATCCCTTGCCGGAGGCGGCACTGGATAGATTCATGTTCATGGTCTACATTGACTACCCGCCGGCCAAAGAGGAGCACATGATGGTCAAGCAAACCACCACCGGCAGGAAAAGCGTCATAGAAACTGTCGTCGAAAAGAACAACATGATGCTGTTTCAGGAGATTGTTCGGACCGCTCCTGTGAGCGATACGGTGATCGCGTACTGCATCAGGCTTGCGCGTGCGACCAGGCCGAGCGACCCGACTGCCACCGCAATGGTAAAAAAATACCTGAAGTGGGGAGCCGGGCCGAGAGCGGGCCAGTATATGACGCTTGGCTCAAAGGCATTAGCCCTGATCAATGGCCGCATCACTCCGAGCTTCGAGGACGTGCAAGCTGTCTGCAGACTTGTGCTCAGGCACCGTATTATTCCGAACTTTAACGCCGAGGCGGATGGTATCGGCGTTGAAACGATCCTCAATGACCTTGTTGAAAATGTCGCGCTGCCGAAGTAGCCGGCGCCAAAATTGGCAGCACGGGAAGAAAGCCACAGATTTCACAGACCTGTCCCTTCGGCACGCTCAGGGCAAGCTCTGAGCCGGGTCGAAGGATTGCACAGACTTGCTTTTTCAACAGTGTGAATCCGTGTAAATGCGTGTCTAAAAGGGAAGAGGTTGGCTGGTGAGGCAAGGTCGGGAATATCTTGACCCCGTGTTTCTGAGCAAGCTGGCGAATATGGACCTGGTGGCCCGCTGCGCAGTGGAGGGTTTTTTTGCGGGCTTGCATCCGAGTCCGTTCCACGGTTTCAGCGTCGAATACAGCGACCACAGGCAGTACCATCCGGGCGATGAGCTGAAATTCGTGGACTGGAAGGTGTTCGGGCGAAGCGATAGGCTCTACATAAAGAGGTTCCGCCAGGAGACCAACGCAACCGTGTACATTCTGCTGGATACCAGTAAAAGCATGTCGTTCGCCGGCAACGGCACGGTCAGAAAGATCGACTACGCGTGCTTCCTCGCGGCGGCTTTGAGCTATCTTATGCTAAGCCAGGGCGACAGCACTGCTCTTCTGCTATTTGCCGAGACGGTGGTGAAACAGATTCCTCCCAAGTCAAAACGCACGCATCTAACTGCTATCCTGGCAGCCTTGCAGTCAACCAGCCCCAGCGGGTGTACCAACCTGGCCAATGTGCTGCACGCATTTGCCGAGGCCACAAAGCGACGAGGCATGGTCATCCTGATTTCAGACCTGCTCGATGACGAAGGCGATATTTACAAGGGCCTGGCCCATCTGAAATTTCTTAAACATGATGTGATTATATTCCATACCATGGACCATCAGGAGCTCAATCTCGACTATGAGGGTCTCATTCAATTTGAAGATTTGGAATCCAAAGCCAGGATGCAAACGTTCCCGCAGTCTATTCGAGACAGCTATCGAAAGCGTGTAGCCGAGTTCTTAGATGAAGTGCAGAAAACCGCCGGCAAAAGCGGCATTGATTACTGTCTGCTCGATACGTCCCAGCCGCTCGATAAGGCGTTAATAGCATATTTAGCCAGGCGAAAGAGGATGATGTGAGCTTTGTGGAGTGGATATTCCTGTTGGGTGGATTGGCGGTGGCGGGACCCGTAATTGCCCATCTGCTGGCAAAGCCGCGATTCAGACGCGTGCCCTTTACGATGCTTCGCTTTTTGCGCAGCGGCCAGATCGAGAGCCAATCCCGTAGAAAGCTGCGCGATTTGCTGATCCTGCTGCTGCGCTGCGCAATAATTGTCCTGATTGCTATGCTTTTTGCCCAACCGATTCTGCACATCAGGCCCAAGCCCCAGCGAACAAGAGACGTTTACTTCCTGGGCCTGGATAATTCTATGTCCATGGCCTACCGCGATGGTTCAGGCAGTTATCTGGACAGGATGACTGCATCGGCTATTGACTACATCCAGGCTGCCGGCCCCCCGGTTAACCCCGCCATCACTATGGCGGGCTCCGGGGCGAAATGGTATGCAGAAGCGGCATACGCTACAGTCTTTAACGTTTGCCCTCTGGCGGCCCCGGAGTGGCAGCACGGGTTGAGCAAAGACCAGGCTCTGGCAGCGGTGAAGGGCTTAAAAGTTTCACCGGCCAGCGCAAAGATGGGCGAATTCCTTTCGGCGGTAGGGTTGAGTTCGCCCCACCACTACCTTCGCGGTGGGCCAAAGCCCACCCTACCTGAGATTAGCCGAAATGCCCTTTCCGGCGATGTGATTCACGTGCTGCTGCTGAGCGACTTCACGCCGAATACACTAAAGCAGCTCCTCGACGTCCAGGAGCCTGCTAAAGCGCACAATGTAGATTGTAGGCCGATTGTTTCGCCTGAACCGATTAACAATGCCGCTATAATAGAGGCCCACGCTTCTGAAGCTGTGGGCGACCGTATCGGCATAAATGTTACTGTCGCCAATTATGGCCAAACCGAGCAGAATCGCCGGTTGACGGCAAAGGTCAAGACTTCGGCGAGCGAATCCGTCCTGGCGGAAGTGAGTTTATCGCCGAATCAGCAAAAAGTATATCAGGGGCAGATAGATATCGGCATCTCCGACCCGTTCGACAAGCTCAGGGCAGGCCGAGGGCAAGCCTCTGTGCCGATAGAATTAAGTCTATCGCCGGGCGACGGCCTGAGAGAGGATGATACATTCTACCTTGCGATTTCTATGCCACAGCGTAAGAGTCCAGCCGTGCTCTTAGCCGGCAATACTGTAAGTCAAATGTTCCTGGTCGCAACCGCACTAGATACACTTTCGCGGATGGACTCGCACGGGGGATTCAAAATACGCCAGCTATTGCTGAACGACCTTGCCAGCGCAGATTTAGGATCGGCTGACATACTTATCTGTTCGGCTATAACTGAGCCGCTTGGCCGTATGGCATCAGCTTTGAGAAGCTTTATGCTCGCCGGCGGCAGAATCATATTCTTCATCACGGGCGAGCCTGCCCTTAGCGCAATGCAGCAGTTGTGGCAGCAGGATGTTCTGCCGGCACTGCCGCGAAAATATGTCACTGAAAGGG
>JAFNGF010000385.1:1777-19681 GCA_017885385.1 Planctomycetota bacterium | reverse complement strand
CCTGGTCGGCGCCGGCATTCGCGACATCCTGATCGTGACCGGCGGCAAGAATGCCGGCGAATTTCTGCGGCTGCGCGGCAACGGGAAGGAGTTCGGGCTGAACCACATCAACTACACCTACCAGGAAGGGGAAGGCGGTATCGCCGCCGCGTTGGCTCTGGCCGAGTTCTTCGCCGACCGGGATCCGGTCTGTGTGATACTGGGCGACAACATCATCGAAGGCTCGATCGCCTCCTATGTGGAGAACTTCAAGCGGCAGGGGGCGGGAAGCCGCATCCTGCTCAAAGAAGTCGACGACCCCCAGCGCTTCGGCGTCGCCAAGATCGAGGGCAAAAAGATTGTGCGCATCGACGAGAAGCCTGCGGTACCGGCGTCCCGATATGCGGTCACGGGAATATACATGTATGATGGCGACGTCTTTGACATCGTGAAAGGATTGAAGCCTTCGGCACGCGGCGAGCTCGAGATTACCGATGTGAACAACTACTACATCCAGAAAGGCAAACTGGAATACGACGTACTCGACGGCTGGTGGACGGATGCCGGGACGTTCGAATCGCTGATTAGGGCGAACGAGATGGTGGTCAAGGAGCCGCCGCAGTGACAGGGCGCAAGCATGGCTAAAGAAGTAGTTGCGATTCTGGGCGGCAAAGGAATGTTGGGCACGGACGTGGCAGAAACCTGCAAACAGCGAGGATTCGATGCCAGAATCTTTGATTTGCCTGAATTCGATATAACCGACCCAGAACAGATAAGGCGGGCTCTGGATATAGCCGAGATGGTCGTCAATTGCGCAGCTTACACCGATGTCGATGGCGCCGAGAAGCAGCGCGACCAGGCATACAAGGTCAACGCAGAAGCAGTAGGGTGGCTGGGTATGCTGGCAAGAAGGGCAAAGCTCTGGGTCTTACACATCGGCACAGATTTCGTTTTCGATGGCAAAGCGGACAGGCCTTATGTTGAGACCGACCGGCCAAATCCTATAAACGAGTACGGCAGAAGCAAGCTGGCTGGTGAGCAGCTTTTGGTTGAAAGCGGCTGCGACAACTGTATAATGCGCGCCCAGTGGACCTACGGCCGGAGCGGAAAAAATTTCGTAACCAAACTGCTCGATCGTGCCAGGGCCGCCAAAATGCTAAAGGTTATTGACGACCAGATAGGTTCGCCGACCGCAACGACCGAACTGGCCAAGGTAATCTGCAAACTATTGCAGCGAAAACCACAGGGCATATTTCATTTTGCAGCCGACGGGTATGTTAGTCGTTACGAAATGGCGAAGTTTATCGTTAGCAAGCTCGCAATGGACGTTGACGTCGTACCGTGCAAAACCAGTGATTATGTTAGTGCTGCTGCCAGGCCTCTGAACAGCCGGTTCGATTGCAGCAAAATTAAGGCCTTGCTGAATGAGCCAATCGAGCCCTGGCAGGGTCCGTTAGAGCGTTTTTTGGGGCGGATATGAGAAAGCTTCTGGTTACGGGCGGCGCAGGCTTTATCGGCAGCAACTTCGTTCGGATGGTGCTGTCGGAACAGCCGGATTGTGTCATAGCCAATCTTGACAGGCTCACTTATGCCGGCAATCTCGAAAACCTCGCCGGGTTTCTGGACCACCCCAATCATAGTTTTATCAAAGGCGATATATGCGATGGCCAATTGATAGAGAAGATTATCGACCAGCACCGGATTGATGCGATTATTAATTTTGCCGCTGAAACCCATGTGGACCGTTCAATAACCGGCCCAAAGGCGTTCATACAAGCTAATGTCACCGGCACATTGACCCTGCTGGAGGCTGCCCGCGACCAAAAATTGGAGCGATTTGTCCAGATTTCGACCGATGAGGTCTACGGCTCACTCGGCCCGCAAGGCAAATTTACTGAAGACACGCCATTGAGTCCGAATTCGCCGTATTCAGCCAGTAAAGCGGCGGCGGACCATCTGGTGAAAGCATTCGGTCATACCTGGGGCGTCAGATATAACATAACCAGGTGCTCGAACAACTACGGCCCGTACCAGTTTCCGGAAAAATTGATTCCGCTGATGATTAATAATGCTCTTAATGATAAGGAGCTGCCCGTTTACGGCGACGGCCTATACGTGCGGGATTGGCTCTACGTGTATGACCATTGTACGGCGATATGGAAGGTTTTAACCGAAGCGCCGCCGGGCGAGATTTATAATATCGGCGGCTGCAACGAGAAGGCAAACCTGGAAGTGGTCAATTTGATACTTGAGCGGCTGGGCAAACCGAAGTCGCTGATTAAGCATGTCACCGACCGGCCCGGACACGACAGGCGATACGCGATTGATGCAAGTAAGATAATGACGGAGCTTAACTGGCGGCCGTCAGTTAGCTTTGAAGAAGGCATTAATAAGACCATAGACTGGTATCTTCAAAACCAGGACTGGCTTGGCAATGTTGTCTGCGGCGACTACCAGAAATATTACGAATCGATGTACGGAGACCGCTAAATCTAAGAGCAAGTATCTCATCGATGTCAACCTCGATACTACCTTACGGTCGTTGACGCGGAATCTTTCTTTTCTTATGGATAGGGACAAAGGCCTGGCAAGGATGTATTCTGATAGCTCGTTTTGACATGAGAACACGTATGATTACCGTAGCTCTGTTCTGGCCAAAGTATCACGGTAACGTAAGCTCACTAAATGATCTTGCTTTGGGATTGGATAGGGAGCGTTTTAAGGTCATCTTTATCTATCTAACCGAACATGGCGTCGATGAGAGGTATTTGAAAGAAACAGGGTGTGAGTTTTTCTGTCTGAGTGAAAAAAAGCGGATCAATTCATTTCGCTTCTCGGTTATGTTCAACCTTGTCAGGATTCTCAAAGAACATCATGTTGATATACTTCATTGTCATCGCCATAAAGCCACCACTTACGCTGTCATGGCAGCACGGATTGCAGGGACCCCCGTGCTTCTTGCGCACGTACATGGATTGGGCAGAAGCAGGAATTTAAAAAGAAGACTGATAAATTGTATCTTGTTTAGAAACGTTAACCGCCTTGTCCCTGTTGCAAATGGCGTTAAGGAAGATGTCCTGAGAAATAACTGGTTTGTGACGGATGAGAAATTGTTTGTTCTGGAGAATTCCGTTGACTATGGGCGCTTTGCTGATGTGTCAATTTCCAAAAAGGATGCAAAGCAGATGCTGGGGATGCCGGCGGATTCACTTGTCTTTGGCACGATAGGGCGGCTTGTTCCCACCAAGGGTTTATCCTATTTGATTGCGGCATTCTCGAAGGTCAAAGAGCAGATGCCGTCCGTTCACCTGGTGCTGGTGGGCGACGGCCCATGCAGGGCGGAGCTTCAGATGCAGGCAGCCGATGCGTTATGCGGCGATTCGGTACATTTTCTTGGCCACAGAGCGAATGTCGAGCAGCTGCTGAAGGGAATGGACGTATTCATACTGGCTTCGGTCGCCGAGGGTATGCCGAGGGTCCTGCTGGAAGCTATGGCCGCGGGAGTTCCTTGCGTGGCTACGCAGGTCGGAGGGATCCCGGAGGTAATCAATGGCGAGGCAGTTGGGTTCTTGGTGCCGCCAGGAGATCCGGAGGCGCTTGCGGAGATGATGCTTAGAGTGGCTAAGATGCCCGGCGAAGAGCTCGCAGAGGTCATCGAGAAGGCACGGGGTAGAATTCGCCGATTTTATTCCCACGACGTAGTTAAGAAAAAGCTGGAGGCTCTTTACGAGAGCGAGTTTGCAGCCTCCCAGGAGAGTCATTAACGGGCATTTTGCGCTCATGGTGATATTGATGCCAAAGATAAGCGTAATTATTCCAACTTATAACCGCAGCGGTATGGTCAAGGAAGCCATTTCCAGCGTTTTGGCCCAGACCGAGCCGAACCTGGAAATCATTGTTGTGGATGATGGCTCTACGGATGACACACGCATCGTAGTCGAAAGTTTGGCAGAGAAGCGGGTAAGTTATTTTTACAAAACGAATGCCGGCCCCGCCAGTGCCCGCAATTACGGGCTGTCAAAGGCCACAGGTGAATATGTCGCGTTCCTCGACCATGATGATCTGTGGCCTCCAAATTACCTCGAAGTTATGTTATCTCGCTTGGAGAAAAACACGGAATTTGGCGCTGCATACAGTCCCATTACGGCGGTTTATCCTGACGGCGGTGAAGTTAAATCGTACAAAAGGCCGGATGGTAAGAGCGGATGGCTGGCGGTCAATTTGTTTAAGCACGGATTTGTGTGGACTTCGGCAACGCTAATACGCAGAGAGGTTTTGAAAAACTTCTATTTTGATGAGTCGCTTAAAACGTCCTACGAAGATGGAGACTTCTTTTTGAGATTATCAATGAAAACACAGTTTTTGTTTGTTGCAGATGTTGAGGCAGTTCGCAGAAACCATGCAGAAAATTTCTCGACAAAAGTAGGTGTCCTCCCCACGAGAATTCTGGTCTTGGAACGCTTTTACTTCCGGCTCGGCGGAAACAAAATCGTGCCTGCCAGAGTAGCCCGACGACGACTTAGTCATGCATGCCGGAAAGTGGCTGAGGAACGGCGCCATGAGGGTAATCGATCGGCAGCTATTACCTTGTATAAACGAGCCATTCGGTACTGGCCACTTGATTTACGCCCTTATTTAGGGTTAGGGCGAGCCTTGCTATTGAGCAAGAAGAGAGACCCCAATCCTGACTGGCAGATGCCAGAGTCTTTGGCTGAAATAGAAATATAGGTGTGTTGGTATGAGAAGTAATATCAGTTGTTCATATTTGAAGCCTAATAATTATTACCAGAGCAGTAGGGCGGAAATGATCAGTTACATACCGAAAAGTGTTACAAGAACTTTGGAGTTTGGCTGCGGGTGTGGATTTTTTTCCGAGATAGTAACGAAAGAATTCAATGCCGAATGCTGGGGAGTTGAAATCAATGATAGAGCGGCAGAAATTGCTTCTGAAAAGCTATATAAGGTAATAAGAAGTGATGCAAACGATTCTTTAGCGATACTTCCTGACAATTATTTTGATTGTATCATTTTGAATGACGTTTTGGAGCATCTTGCGGATCCATTCTATTTGTTAGAGAATATGAAGACTAAGCTAAACAGTAATGGTGTTGCGGTTCTCTCGATACCAAATGTAAGGTTTTGGAATCACCTGGGTGCTTTTCTGTGGCGAGGAGAATGGGATTACAAGGATGCAGGAATATTGGATAATACCCATCTGCGTTTTTTTACATATAAAAGTCTTCTCAAAATATTCCAGAAGTTAGGATATGAAGTCTTGAAAATTGAAGGTTTGAATCCAACTCACAACACGAAGTTCAGAGTTCTGAATTTTTTTCTGTGGAATAAACTATGGGATGCTAAATATCACCACTTTGCTTGTGTTATCAAGCCAGCAGATAGAAAATAGCTTTGAAATGANNGGGAAACTGGAAAAGTGAACGACTTAGAAAAATACTTTGCCAATAATTCGGGGAATCTTATCCACAAGTGGCAGCACTACTTCGACATCTATGACCGACACTTCTCAAGATTCAGAGGAACTGAAGTTCACGTGCTAGAGATTGGAGTGTTCCACGGTGGTTCGTTGCAGATGTGGAAGAACTACTTCGGTCCGAGTGCGAGGATATATGGAGTGGATATCAATCCACATTGCAAGGAACTTCAAGAAGAAAATATCAAGATATTCATTGGTGATCAGGCGAGTCGGGAGTTTCTGAAATCTCTGGCCGAGGAAATTCCGAGGATTGATATCCTTATTGATGATGGCGGTCATAGGATGGAGCAACAGATAAACACATTTGAGGTTCTGTTCCCACATATAGACAAAAACGGGCTATACTTATGCGAGGATCTGTGCACATCTTACTGGAAAAGATGTGGCGGCGGCTATCACAAGAAAGGCACATTTGTGGAATACAGTAAGGAGCTCATCGACCTGCTTCATGGATGGCATTCGAGGGAACCAAAGAAGTTCGGCGTGACCGAGTTCACAAGGTCGGTAGATTCGCTGCACTACTATGATGGTGTACTCGTGATTGAAAAAGGACCCAGGGAAAAGCCCTACGATTTGAAGATGGGGCGTCCTCGGGTACCAGCTTATGATCCTGGCGAGCCATCTTTTTGGGAGCGAGCCACACGGTGGATGCGCGGCGATCACTTTGTACAAACGCGCTATTAAATATTGGCCGTTTGATCTGCGACTTTATGTAGGACTTGGACAAAGTTTCCTGCTTAATAAAACAAAAGACCAAAATCCGAACTGGCAGATGCCAGAGCCTTTGGGGGAAATTGTAATATAGAAAGCTTTTTAAAATGCTCAGCTTCTTAAAGAAAAATAAGTCTTTTAAATGTAAGTCAGATGAAATAATTCATGTCCCTCGTGGTAGACATACTTATGGTCCTGAGCCGGAAATGGTGGGGCCTGTGCCCTTGGTAAACCAATTGGCCCAAGGCAGTAAGATAGGCAGTTTTTGTTCTATTTCTCCTGGACTGAAGTTCATCTTCCGCGGCAAGCATATGGTAAACTGGGTTACGACGTATGCATTTCGTGAAAGGTGGAAAATGGATGTGCCCCTAAATTGCCTGCCTCCTCATGACCCAATAATTGTTGGAAATGACGTGTGGATCGCGACGAATGTAAGTATAATGCAGGGTGTGACAATCGGGGATGGGGCTGTTATAGCGCAGGAATCTTTTGTGACCAAAGACGTGCCGCCGTATGCGATAGTCGGCGGACATCCAGCAAGAATTATTCGATATAGATTTACAGAAACTCAAATTTCAGACCTTCTTCAAATTGCATGGTGGAATTGGGATGATGAGGAGATAAAAAAAATAGTTCCTCAACTGGTCTCTGAAAATGTTGTTGAGTTTATACGCCAGGCAAGAATGATCGCGCCTAAGCAAAATAGCCTGGGGACGGATCAGTTTTCAAATTTTCTTAATAAAAGACTTTTATGATACTAAATTGGTTAAAAAAACGCAAAGAACGAAATCGCCCAGATATAAAACTTCATCTAGGGTGTGGGGAAAATTACTTTGACGGATGGATAAATGTGGATATTGATTCTTCCAAAGCTGATATCTTTCATGATCTGGCGAAACCGCTCTGGTTTTATGATAATACGGTAGATTTTATTTACAGTGAGCACTTTATTGAACATATCGGAATTAACCACGCACAGAATATGTTCAAAGAATTTTATCGAGTCTTGAAACCAGGAGGAATTTTAAGGATTGCCACACCAGATTTAGATTATATGGTCGAAAAATATACATCGGCATCTTGGAAAGACCAAGACTGGATCGAGACATATAACTACCAGTGGATACAAACGCGAGCTGAAATGTTAAACGTATGTTTTAGGGAGTGGGGGCATCAGTATTTATATGATGCTGAAGAACTTGAACGTAGATTAAGAGAGGTTGGCTTTGGGAAAATTTTGCGACAAGAATGGAACGTTAGTATGTGTGCCGAATTGGCAAATAGAGAGACACGGAAAGATTCTAAACTGATAATAGAAGCTGTAAAACAAGCCCGTTAGGATTGGAACCATGGACAAATACAATATTCCAGGCGTGACAACTTTTGAGTATACCAAAATTGTAGGGATCGAGAATATAGAGTTTGGAACAAACGTGATCATAGATGATTTTGTACTTATTCACGCTAAAAATACAATTAAAATAGGAAACAATGTTCACATAGCCTGTTTTGTATCCATAACCGGCGGGGCTGAACTCGAAATAGCGGATTTTGCTGCTATATCACAAGGCTGTAGAATTTTAACGGCTACAGACGATTTTAAAAACTGGGGTTTTGGAAATTCTACACTTGATGAAAGGTACAGAAATGTTAAAAGAGCCCCTATCTTCATAGGTAAGTTTTGTATTGTGGGAGCCAATAGTGTCGTGTTGCCTGGTGTTAGAATAGGTGAGGGTGCAACGGTCGGTGCTTGTTCAGTAGTTACACGCGACCTGCAACCTTGGGGAGTTTACATCAGCAACAAAAAAATAGGTGAGAGAGATAGGGAAGGAGTAATGAAAACCTATGCAAAATATCTTGAAGAACGGAACAAGCAAGGTTACGGCGGGTCTTAAACCATTTGATAAGCCGATTTACATTACCCGTCCTCTTCTGCCAAATCTAAAGGAGGTCACCGAAAAACTCGAGGAGGTCTGGGCCTCCGGTTGGCTAACGAACAATGGCCCCCAGCATATGGCTCTGGAGAAAGCACTGCAATCAAAGCTGGGGGTGCCTTATCTTTCCCTGTTTAATAATGGTACGATTGGTCTTATAGTTGCATGTCAATGTCTTCGCCTTTCAGGAGAGGTCATCACCACACCTTTTACTTTTCCTGCAACACCGCATGTATTAGCTTGGAACAACATAAAACCGATATTTTGTGACATCGATCCTATAACAATGAATATAGATGCAAGTAAGATAGAATCATTAATCACGCCTCAAACAACAGCGATATTGGCGGTTCACGTATTCGGAACACCTTGCGATACTATGGGAATCCATAACATAGCTGATCGTTATGGGTTAAGGGTTATTTATGACGCCGCACATGCTTTTGCAGTTGAAGTTGATGGTATTGGCATAGGTAACTTCGGCGACATTTCCATGATGAGTTTTCACGCAACCAAGGTTTTTCATACCGCTGAAGGAGGGGCTCTCGTTTTTAAAGATGCAAACCTGAAAGATAGAATAGATTTCCTAAAAAACTTCGGTATTAAGAATGAAGAGGAAGTGGTAATGCCCGGCATCAATGGCAAAATGAACGAGATCCAGGCCATTCTCGGGCTTGTAAATCTAAACTATATCGATGAAGAAATTAAGAAACGGAAAAGTCTTGTTGCTGCTTATCAACATTTTCTAAAAGATGTCGACGGTATTACCTTTTTGACAACCCCACCCAGCGCAAAAAGCAATTATCAGTACTTTGTAATTCGTGTAGACAGCAGGGTTTTCGGCTGTTCGCGAGACTTTATCTACGAGAAATTTAAGGAATATAACATATTTACCAGAAAGTATTTCTTTCCGCTGTGTAGTGATTACCCATGCTACCGTCACATAACGTCTGCAGCACCCTCTAATTTGCCCGTTGCGAACAAGGTTGCAAGAGATGTTTTATGTATGCCGTTATACGGAGATCTCACGATCAACGATATAGAACGAATTTGTAACATCCTAAAAGCTTTCAGGCAATAAAGGGTGTGACGACATGCCCAGAGTCAGTGTGATCATTCCCTCATATAATCACGAAAAATACGTTGCCGAGGTCATACAGAGCGTGCTGGACCAGACCTTCCAGGACTTTGAGATTGTAATTACTGATGATGGTTCTATTGACCAAACAGTGGGAGAAATTAAGAGATTTTCTGACCCAAGAATAAAATTGTTTTGTTTCACAGATAATCAAGGAGCATGTGTAGCGATAAGAAACTGCCTTGACGAGGCTAACGGCCAATACATTGCAGTTTTGAACTCAGATGATACTTTTTTGCCTTTTAAACTTGAAAAACAAGTTGGTTTCCTCGATGAACACCCTCAAATTGGAGCTGTCTTTGGGCACGCCCAGATTGTAGATGAAAACGGCCGACCTTGGTCAGGCAAAAAACACTCTTACCACCGTATCTTTAAACAGGAAAACCGATCGCGATATGAATGGCTAAACCATTTTTTCTACCAAGGCAACTGTTTATGCCACCCAACCGTTCTGATTCGGCGAGAATGCTATGAAGAGGTAGGTTATCTGGACAAACGGTTAGCTCAGCTACCTGATCTTGATTTCTGGATTAGGCTGTGCATGAAATATGAGATACATATAATACAGCAAGATTTGATTAAGTTTCGCCTTCGTAGCAACAAAGCCAACATTAGCGCCAGCAAACCCGAAACTTTGAAGAGAAGTTGGTGGGAA
This sequence comes from Planctomycetota bacterium, assembly GCA_017885385.1. Taxonomy (GTDB): domain Bacteria; phylum Planctomycetota; class Phycisphaerae; order Sedimentisphaerales; family Anaerobacaceae; genus JAFNGF01. The sequence goes on along the minus strand of JAFNGF010000385.1, from coordinate 9,770 downwards.
TACCGGCATATTTTAAATAACTACCTGAAAATAAAAAATGTTCATGATTTTGTCAGGATGTTCCCTGAGGCCCAGGAATACAGTAAAGAATTTGATGACGACCTTATACCCTTTGCACTAGGTATGCTCGCTTTGAAACGGTCTGAAAAGCAATTTCACCACACTTTTGGGCTTGATGTAATTTTTGAAATGCTCGCCGATGAAAAGCTGGCCGCAAAGATCGCCGCACAGTTCGGGTTCCATTTTATCGATTTCATCAAGCTTACGGGACAGTATGATTCATTCGGCATCGCTAAAGTTAAAGAGTTACAGGCCAAGCAAGGAAAATCGCTAATTTCAAGTTTCAAGGATCTTCTGAAGCGGTGAATTTACTTATTCTGACAAATAATCCTGATCGGGCTAGCTTTCGGCAGCGGATTGGGGCCTACTGCGATATTTTGCGTCGTAACGGTATCCGGTGCGAGGTTGCTAAATTACCGCCCGGCCTCTTGGCGCGTCGAAGGCTGTTTAAGCGGGCATCGGATTTCGACGGTGTTTTCCTGCACAAAAAGAAGCTGAACTTGCTCGACGCTTTTTGGTTGCGCCGATACAGCAAAAAGCTCATCTACAATTTTGATGATGCAATAATGTATAGCGATAAAACGCCCGAGCGTGATAGCAGGTCTTACTTCCAACCTTGGCGAAGATCCGTCAAGCTGGCGGATATGGTGATAGCCGGCAGCTCTTACCTGGCTGAGCACGCACGACGGTTCAATTCTAATGTTGAGGTTCTTCCCATCGGCCTGAAAGTCAGTGACTATAAGGTTGATAATCCAGCCAGGATTGATGATAAAATTCGCCTTGTCTGGATAGGCAGCAAGAGCACGCTCGGGTATCTTGAGGAAATTAGGCCTGCGCTTGAAGAAATCGGGACGCGATTCGATAGGGTTATTCTGCGAATAGTATGTGATGATTTCCTTGAGTTGAAAAATATGCCTGTTGAAAAACGCAAGTGGTCTGTCGATACTCGCGGCATCGACCTTGCCACAAGTGACATTGGGCTTGCACCGCTGCCCGACAACCGGTTTACCAGGGGTAAGTGCAGTTTTAAGGTCCTGGAGTATTCCGCTGCTGGTTTACCAGTAGTCGCCGCACCGGTCGGGACCAATTCTGAATACTTGCAGGATAATGTTACCGGGTTTCTCGCCCGAGACGCCGACGAGTGGATCGACAAGCTATGTCGGCTGATTGAGGACCCTATACTCAGACAGAGGATGGGCAAGGCCGGCATGGAGCTTGCCCGCGAATACGATGTCGACCTGGTGGGTCAGAAGCTGACTGCTTTGATCGCTGGTTGTCTGGCACATAATGGACGCAAGCTATATGAGCGATAGGCTGCGCGAATGGCGAAGAGCCGTAAAGAGGAGACTGTCCTTTGCGAAGCGGCGATACATACAACCGCCTTATCCTAAGGACGCCCAGGGCAAAACCCTGCTTCACATTGGATGTGGGAAGATCAACAGCCCCGAGTTTATCAATGTGGACGCCCAGCCTTATGCGCACGTGCATATTGTCACGAGCGACATTAGTCATCTGGTTGATTTCGCTGACGGTACGGTCGACCTGGTGTACATGTGCCATATCCTGGAGCACGTAAAAGGAAGTGAGCTTAAGAAAGTTCTGTTGGAGATGAAAAGAGTCCTTAAAGAGGGCGGCGTCTTGAGGCTCTCTGTTCCCGACTTTGACCGATTAGTAGAGGTCTATAACGCTTCAGGCAAAGATACAAAAGCGATCTCTCAGCAGTTGATGGGCGGCCAGGATCATCAGTATAATATTCACTATTCGATCTTCAATCATCAGGGGCTGTCAGAATTGCTTAGAGAAGCTGGATTTCGAGAGGTCGTACCGTGGGACCCTGATAATTGCCGGCACCACAACTTCAAAGATCGCGCTTCTCGGAAAATCACAGTACAGGGCAGGCAGTATCCAATCAGCCTAAACTTGGAAGCAGTCAAATAATTCTCCATGAGTAAATGAAGTTACCAATCCTGACAAATAATCAGCAAGGGCAAGTTTTCGACAGCGAGTTGATATTTATCCGGACGCCTTGCGGAAATCGGGCGGATGGAACCTTCCGCGTTTGCCTCGGCAAGGAGTTTAACTATGTTTAAGTCGCTTGTGCATCGACTGCTGCTGTGGCTGGAACGCCAGGAGGTTCGTTACTACATGGCCAAGATGCATGTGGGAAACCGTGTTGCCATCGAGAGAGGGCTGAGGGTAAAAAAACCTATGAACATAACGATTGGCGACGACGTCAGTATCGGCTGCAATGTCACCCTGGAGGCCCAGGCCCCGATTTACATAGGGGATTTAACGCCGATCGCGCCCGGTGTCATAATCGTCACAGCCAATCACGACATGTCCAAGAGAATCAGAATCAATTCCCCCGTCAAAATTGGGAGCAACTGCTGGCTGGGAGCAGGAGTCATTGTTTTGCCGGGCGTTACAATTGGTGATGGTGCGCTCGTTGGCGCCGGCAGCATTGTCACTAAAGACCTGCCGCCGGAGATGATTTGTGTCGGCGTGCCGGCTCGGCCGTTGAAACCACGACCCAAGAGCTAAAGGAAAATGTATTTTGCATAAACAGCGGTTTGACTTCGCACTTTCGAGAGGATAAATGTGACAAATCAATTCAGTACGTTCATAAAAAAAAGGATTCTTGGCAAAGATAAAAACCTGGTGTCTCTCTATGAACCTTATCAAGTTATATCACGCCTTTTGAAAGGCCGGGAAGTGACAGGCATCATCGACGCAGGGGCAAGTGATGGGCGAGTATCAAAAAAGCTTCTGCAAAAGTTCCCGGCGGCGCACGTCTACGCGTTTGAGCCCAACCCCATTTATGCGGATACGCTTACCAAGTACGCAAAAGCTGAGCCCAGATTTCATCCCGAGTTTCTGGCGTTATCTGACCGGGAAGGAACCGCCACTCTTTACGTAACCGAATCGCCCGGCTGTACGTCGTTGCTTAGCCCCGGAAAACGCCTTCGGGAGATAAGTCCGCAGGGTGCAGTTGTAAAACATCTGGAAGAGACCAGGGTCGTTACCATTGATGAATGGGCGAAGCGCAATGGCAGCCCCGCCATCCAGCTGATGAAATTTGACATTCAAGGCGCGGAGCTCAAGGCCCTGCGCGGCGCAGCTTGTCTGCTTGCTGGTCCGGCGCTTTTGGTGTATGCGGAGATATGGTTTAACCCCCTATACGATGATGCTGCGATCTACAGCGAAGTGGATTTATTTCTTCGGGAATACGGATTTGTATTATACGATGTTTTTAGACCTAAGTATGACCGCAATGGGATGATAATGTGGGGCAACGCCATCTTTTTGAATCTAAAACAAGTCGCCCTTTGAAGGCACAGACTCCACTGGGTCGCCGGATTAGACTGGGCGGCTGTTTTGACGTTTCTTGTTACCTTTGGCTTACGGGTATGTGTTTTTTTTGAGGCGCGCTCTATCTTTATTCTTTTTGATTTTGAACCACCAGTTGCACCGGTATACTTTCATCGCATCAAGGTCAGTTAAAACAGGTCCGGTCTCTGTAATCAAGACATTGGAATGCTTTAGATCGCCGTGAGTGATCCGGTATTTACCGAGCTTGTCCAGCAGCTCTGCAACCTGCTGAGCTACTATTGAGCGTCTTTCTTGGGTGACATTGCTGTCCCTGAGAAAATGATAGAGTATCTGTCCCTCAACGTATTCGGTTGTTAGATAGGATTTCCATGTAAGTAAACCTCTTCGCTGGTCAATGTAGCCTATCGGCCTTGGCGTAGCAATGTTGAGTATTCCAAGCCGATGTGCGTGCAGCCACCCTCGCCGGGCACGGGCCTTCTTTATGGTATGACGCAGCGAGTGGATAAGGCCTTTATGATTGTATCGTTTGACGACTATGTCCCTGTCATTCCACGTCAAACGGGATACACAGCAGGTGCTGTCATTCTTGAGAGTTTGTCCCTTGTCCATCAATGCATCTATTTGTCGTACAAAATCGGCAGGATTTGTAGCTCCGTTACCTCCGCAAAAGGCCCTGTCAAACACAGCAAGGTTCCTGCCCACCTTAATTCGTAGATATCTCTCGTTCGTCCTGAGACACTTTCTAAGCTCTCTGCTGCATCTTTTTTTCTCACTCAAACGCCGGTCGGTTCTTTCAAGAATCTTTCTTATCAGAGCTATCTTCTGCTCTTTCGCGGTTGCGTTTTCGGTGCAATACTCCTTGAAAAATCTCATCCGGTCGATGTTGGTAAATAGGCCCCGAGGGGCCATATTCACTTGTACCAGGTTCTTTGCCCGTAGCCGATGAGGTAACCTGCTGAATTTCCGAGTTCGCTCATTATCGAGGAAAAAGAGCCGCCAGCCTTTCTCTTCTTGCCTGGCCAATACATTGCCTAATCGCAGGTCGCCGTGAAAAATACCCGCGGCGTGCATTCTGCCCACAGTTTTTCCAAGTGCTCGTATTAGTCGGCGTCTGTATTGCAGTTGTGTCCCGGCCAAGACCGAGGGGTTATCAGCAAGCAATTGATGGATCGGTTTAGCATCCTCAACTTCGAGTGTGGCTATGAAGTTTCCTGTCCGAAAAAGACCAAGTCTGTCCTCACCGAATGCCACGATGGCAGGAGCTGCGAAGCCGTGCTTAGCAAGCATGACCGTCGCATTAAAGGCGCGTCTGGCTCGGCTGGCACGCGCCAGATTCTTTATGAAACTCCAGAAAGATGTTGGGATGTTTTCCTTCAGATAGACGCTTTTTTTTGTGCCCTGATGGTCAACCACAAACTTATATACACGGGCAGATTCTGATGACGGAATTTGTTTCGGGGCATAGCGGTTGTGGAGCTCCTTTTCGCCGGCCAACAAAGCTTCTTCGAATGCCTCGGACCGAAAGTCCTTATGAATATACACTGTTCGTTTTTTTCTTTGGATTTTGTCGTAAGCGGTGTTCAAGCTGCTACCTTCCCAGAACCACAATACCCAGCTCATCGGCCAGTTTTATTGTTTTCGGCTTGTCGATAATTATAGTCTTGGCTGCATGTACTACCAGGCACTTGCCGCCGTTTCCGGCTAAGCTCCTGATAGTATCAGGCCCGACGCAGGGCACATCGAATCGCATGTCCTGACTCGGTCTGGATGCCTTGATTAGTGTCCAGCCGCCTGATTTGCAGAGCTGGCCCGCCCGCTCGATCATTGCCGCCGTACCCTCTGTCGCCTCGACCGCGAGCACTTCTCTTTCTTTGACTGCAATTGCCTGGCCTATGTCCAGCTCACTGAGCTTTACCACCATTTGCCAGCCGAATTCGATATCGTCCTGGACTGCCGCACTTGGCTTATGTTGCGTCATCAGGCCTGCCGCTGCCAGGTGCTCCTTACAGTACATGATGGAATTCTCCAGGAATATCCCGCCCGTAGCCAATTCGTCGGCTATGGCCTGTAAAATAGAATTTGACAACCTGTTTTTGCCGCGAAGCCGCCAATAATATATTCGCAATGCTCGCCAGTCCGGCAAATAGTGCACAATGCGCCAGGGCGTGAAAAGCCGCCACTTGGCAACTCGCCCGACCATAATTGTTCTGGTCACGCGATGTCTTTTTAACTTGCGTATCCAGGAGCCCGGCCGGGCAAGCGCAACCCTATAGAAAACGTGCACTTCGTCCGCCAGGCTGCTTTCCGCGCTACCCGCAAGGCCGACGCAGACTACCTTTAGCCCCGCCTTTTTGGCGCCGGCGGCCACCAGAAAGGGCAACCTGCCCTCACCCGCAATCAAACCAAGTATATCCGAATCATCCATAACATCGGCGCGGAACTACATAGCGACGGCTTACGCATACATTACTATTGTTCAGACGATTTTTCGGAATCTGGCCCGGCAGATGAGGTAAGCTGCCCAATCAGACCTTGAAGGTTCCGGATGTTTTGTCGCATTTCCGGCAGATACTGTATCATGCTATAAGCGCGTCTGCCCTGACTCGCTTCGATAGCAGGGGCGCCAAGCACCACTTGCCCGTCTGGAATGCTGTTAACGACGCCGGCCTGGGCTGCAATTGTGACATTATTCCCGATGTTGATATGGCCGACAATGCCAACCTGGCCTGCTACCACACAATGATGTCCGAGGGTTGTCGAGCCGGCAATACCTACCTGAGCAACGAGCAGACAATATGGGCCTATCTTGGCGCCGTGTCCAATCGTTACCAGGTCGCCCAGCTTACTGCCCTGGCCTATAATGGTATCACCGAGCGTGCCTCGTTCGATTCCACAACAGGCGCCGATTTCTACATCGTCTTCTATAACCACGCCGCCAATTTGCGGTATCTTGTGATGTACGCCTTTGTGGCTGGCGTAGCCAAAGCCGTCTTCGCCGATCGTAGAATTCGCATTTATGATCACACGGCTGCCTATCTTGCATCCGTCATACATGGTAACGTTCGGGTATATTATACTGTCATTGCCGATTTCTACGCCCTGCCCGATGTACACACTGGGGTAGATTATGCAGCCGTCTCCGATTTTTGCCTCATCGGCAATTACTACAAAATCGTGAATATGGCAGTCTACTCCAACTTTTGCGCTATCTGAGATCGAAGACCGTGGGCTGATGCCTACCTTTTTGTGCTTTCGGTGACCGTGCAGCAGCACCATAATTTGCATGAAGGCATAGTAGGGGTCCTCAGCTATCAGAAGGGGAACCGCAGCTTCGGTGGTGTCTTTGCCCACGATTACGGCGCTGGCCTTGGTGGTTCGCAGTTGTTTTTGGTACTTGCGGTTGACCAAGAAGCTGATGTCGCCTTCCTTTGCCCGCCCGAGGGTACCGGCAGATCTGATTACCACATTTGGGTCGCCGACGACCTGGCCTTCCACATAAGCAGCCAATTCACCAAGGGTTCGATCTTGCATATAGACACCTTTTTATCAGCGATTCTCTATTCTGCCGCCGCTCATTCGCAGGGGCTAAGCTACCATTCTGCAGATTTCTCAAAGAAATCCGATTATCTCGCTCAGGAACGACAAAACAGGCTTTATCTGCCGGTCTAAAAAGCAAAAGAGTTATTATACTGCGTACCCGCGTATGGTCAACCCCCAGCTCAGCGCGGTCTGTCGACTTTAGATCGGGCGAAGCTCCCGGCAGAAAACCTTTGTTGCTGGGCCTGTTTTTGCGACTATTAGGGCGGGGTATCGCACCCTCTTGACCTATCTAAGCCATAGAGCTACTGCGCTGCAAAGTCAGCTTTTTTTACATTACCCGAGCAGGACCTGCACAAGCTCTTGCTGCAGACAGGCCGACGGCTGCTCCGTGAACGCGGACGCCCCGCAAGACAGTATCGTCACCGCTGGACCGATAGGTTTATAAACGGCAGGGTCGGTTGGGCCGAAAACCGCCAGTGTTCTGACGCCCATTGCCGCTGCCAGGTGCGTAATACCGCTGTCGTTCCCCACAAATCCATCCGCACAGCTCAGAATACCCAATACCTGCGTCAAAGACAAATCTGTAAGGCATCTTGCGGTGCTTTTTATGTCTCTGATGCTGGCATTGTTGAATCTGTCCATCTCCGCCGGTCCTAATAAGAACACGACTTCCATCCCTTTCGAGCGCAATGCCATTGCTACGGCCAAAAAATTGTCCAGGTGCCAGCACTTGTTACACCCGCCGCTGCCCGGGTGGATAACCAGAAGCTTGTTAGAAAAGTCAACGTCTATTTCTTTTAGCAGCTCCCTGCCCCGGACACTGTCAGCTGCGCTAGTTCTTATTAGAGCCTTACCCGGCTGGAGCGGCGCAGGCTCTAAAGACAAGCCGCTCTGCTCAATAAACTGCTGCCGGTNNACNTCGGGTANANGTTGNNNNANACNCCCAANNGNNNTCANNGCGCCGAAGTCATAACTTTATTGATGAAGCCTCCTGGGAATTTTTGCCAACATATAACCGAGTTTTACCGGCAGCAGTTTATTGAGCAGCGCGGCTTGTCTTTAG
>JAFNGF010000385.1:0-1770 GCA_017885385.1 Planctomycetota bacterium | reverse complement strand
GCNNCANCAGCNNGGTAANGNCNTCGGCNCANCGACTGCAATTGGCGGTGTAGATCAGGTTTTGCTCGAAGTCACTATCCGGCTCGCCCAGGAATGTCACAATCCAGGCGTAGTCTGCGAAAAAATTTATCAGCGGGTCCCCGTCGGCAAGATCAAATGCCTTGGATTCAGTAAATAACTGATGCAAATCGGTAGAATCGATGGAACGGATGCCGTCGATACAAGTCCTGCCCGGCAGAATGCCAATATAATCGGCGTGTCCGAGAACATCGACTCCGCCCAGCGCGACGGAGCCTTTCATAAACTCGGCTAAAGATAGCGTTAATATGCAATCTCCGATTGCTCCCGGCTGCAATATTACCCCTCGCTGGGTTTCCCGCGCTGCCTGAGTGGTCTTCTCCTGCAACAGGCTTAGGATGTCACCGTTGACCTGCATAATAAAAAGCCGAACTCTACACTACTTTTGACAAAATGTTTCAAATGAATTCCGAGTAATAGACTTTAGCGCGTTAGCCGCCTGTCCTCTCGATCCAGCCGCCACCTACAAGCCTGCTATTATTTCCTTCCTGGACGTAAAAAGCAACCACCTGGCCCGGCGTGATGGCACGGTTAGGCTCGTCAAAATCAACGAGCACACCATGTTGCTGCGGGCTAATTTTCGCCGAAGCGCCCTTGTCATTGTAACGTATTTTCACCTTTGCCCGAAAAGGCGATATCGGCTCCGGTATGAGCCAGTTTACATCCGTTGCCCAAAGCTGCGTGTGCATAAGCTCTTCTTTTGGGCCAAGTGTGATCGTGTTGCTTTCAGCGTCAATTTTCACCACATAGTAAGGCTTGCCCATCGCAACTCGCAGGCCGCGCCGTTGACCGATAGTAAATCTGTGGGTGCCGCTATGCTCACCCAGCAAGTTGCCGCTGCTGTCGACAATCCTTCCCTTGCGCACCACTTCCGGGCATCGCTGTTCAAGCACACTAACATAGTCGTCATCGGGTATAAAACAAATCTCCTGGGATTCCGGTTTCTGTTCGGTGCCAAGGCCGAGCTTCGCCGCCATTTCCCGCGTCTGCCTTTTCAAATAGTCGCCCATTGGTAAGATTAGGTAAGGCAATATATTTCTGTCGATCATTGACAAAGCATAAGATTGGTCCTTGGCGGCATCGACGGCCTCGTATAAGCCGACCTGGCCATTTTGCTTACCCTGCTCCGGCTCGGCCCTTCGCCGAGACGAGATAAGCTTTGCGTAGTGGCCGGTGGCAAGAAATTCTGCTCCATTGTCTCTGGCAAAATCCCACAATCTGCCGAATTTAATTTGCCTGTTGCACAGCACGCACGGGTTGGGCGTCCGGCCGCGCTTATACTCGCCGCAGAAGTAGTCCAGAATTTGCTCGAACTCGCCGCGAAGGTCCAGAACGTGAAGCTTGATACACAGCTTTTCGGCCACTTGTTGAGCGTCCGCCTGGGCAGGGCGATTCTGCTCGCTGGTGATAATAAACACGCTTTCACAGGCCAAACCAGCCTCGACCAGCAGTGCGGCGGTGGTTGAGCTATCCACGCCGCCGCTGAGCGCAACGAACACCTTTTTCTTCTCGGCGACCATTTTATTTGCACGGAATACGAACTGCGAATTTGTCTAATAACACTATACACAGAAAGAGCCGGAATATCAATCATTTTGTGTGGCGTGACCTTGCCTGGCAGGCCGGTCGCAACGATAGCTATTGGCAAGACAGGCGCGGAAAGCGCAGCCATTTTCGCCGTGCAAATCCTGG
>JAFNGF010000384.1 GCA_017885385.1 Planctomycetota bacterium | reverse complement strand
CTTCCTGAAAGTCAGCTCCCACAGCAGATATGGCGTCCTGCCGATTAAACTCTAAAGCCTCCTTTAACGTTATTTTTAGGGTTTCTAATAATTCCTTACGCGTGCGTTCCTGGCAGTTGACACCCTGCACTTCTTCGATCCACCCGATCCACCAATCACCGTCTCTTTTGGTTACTGCGGTATATACTTTGTTCATACTTTTACCTTCCAGTTTTTAAGAGCCGTTTCATAGACTCTGTCTTCAGTTAGTAGTTTAAGATAATAGACATCTATAGTCAAGAAATATCTACGAACAAAACTCATAGAGAAAAGGCCGAGTGGGATTACCGCCCGGGCTTTATAAATTTATCCCGAGCCCATTAGGCGAAGTTTATCCTGAGCAGACCCGAATGGACTCAGAGCCTGCCGGCCGGCCCTGACGGGGGTAAACTCTGTTGAAGGGGGGTGCCACATCGGGNNAGCAAACTCTGTTGAAGGGGGGTACCACATCGGGCTGACGATCTTGGTCCGGCAGTCTGCGCAAGAACACTTGCTGACCTCTCACAAAGTTCCTCTAAGACGCCCATTTCAGAATCAACTTCTTTCGCGAATGGGCGCAGTCTTTAAGATAAAGGTTGATCAAGTTTTGATAGGGGATGCCTGCCTCTTGAGCCAACTGTTTGAAGTATTCGATAACATCTACTCCGAGACGAAGTGTGACCTGCTTTTTGAGCAGCCGCGAATAAGGATTCTTGCGCCCTTTCATCTTTGCAAAATCATATTCTTTCCTCATCTTTTTTCTCCAGTATATACTTTGCCTTCCTCCTTTGTTGTTTTCCTTGCAGAAACGATTCTAATTTCTGAACCTTTCTTTCGTAAACACCAGCACACAACCAAGATTCGTAGACGCCAACTTAGTCCGAGCATCAAAAGCCTATCTTCATCTTTTGAGTGATCTGGGTCGAAAAATTCGATTGCGTTCGCATCATAGAACACAGTAGAAGCTTCTTCAAATGAGACTTTATGCTTTTTGATATTCTGCTCGGCCTTTCGCCCATCCCAGCTAAACTTTATTTCATCCATAATTATATTATATTGCTAATATCATTATGGGGCAAGGTAGTTTGATAAAATGTTTTTAGAATAGATCAAAGGAAAAGGCCGGCTCGTTTTTCAGAGTCGGCCTTCACAGACCTGTCCTGAGCCCATTCGGCGAAGTTTATCCTGAGCGGAGCCGAATGGACTCACAGCCTGGCCTGAGCTTGTCGAATGGGCCGGTATAGAGCACCCAAAAGGAGACTACCGCCGGCCTGAATGAGTTACTTTTCCGGTTGTAACTCGGGCACGCAGACGTGGTTTTGTTCTGTCGCCGACACCCATAACCAACGCTTTTACGCAGATATCCTCGTCGATATCTTCCCAATGCAAGCCAGTGCCGCCTCCACTGATTATGTAGTTTTTACGCTGGCGAGGTCTCGCGCGCAACAACCTTGGGAGATAAGCAAGAGGCACACCAAGTTTTCTGGCGTCGGCTGACTCGACCCACATATTGTCACAATCAAAGGAAACGCTGGTTGCAATCGCTTCAATCGCCGTAACCGTTCACAGGGTAACATGTCGAATTTTCGCCATTTTTCGTCATTGCGAGCGAGGCGGAGCCGAGCGCGGCAATCTCACCACTACGAGATGTTAGGATTGCTTCGGCCTAAAGGCCTCGCAATGACATAAAAACGCTGATTTATCGCTGTGAAAGGTTACACTTTTTCCAAGAGGATTTTTTGCGTTTCGGCAGGGTTTTCCCCCAGCCCCTGCCACATATTCTTGAGCTGCTTATGCCACCTACCGGTCATTCATCTTATCCTCACCAGCGGGATACGATGTCCCCTTACCATCCCAAATTGCTCTGTTTTTTTGTTGACAGACAAGGGGTGCTTCGGTAGCATTTTGCCCTGACAGTGTTAAGGGCGTATTCTTTTATCCCTCGAAGCATACTCCTGGCAAGGCTGAGGGAAATTCTTTGTAGGCCCGGCTGGGCTAAGGAGTGCATTGTGGCAAAAGGTAAAGTAAAATGGTTCGATGAAAGAAAAGGGTTCGGTTTTATCACGCCGGACGATGGCGGCAAGGATCTGTTTGTGCATCACACAAATATCATGGGGGAGGGGTTTCGGTCCCTTAGTGAAGGCCAAAGCGTCGAGTACGAGGTTGGGGAGGGACGAAAAGGACCACAGGCAACCAATGTGCGTGCGGCCGGAGCCTGATCGAGGCTCGCTGGAACGTGAAAGCCGAGGGTCCCGCCAATATAGGCGGGACTTTTTTATTGATTGTTGACGGGCCTTTGCCGGCTTTAGGTTTGACGGACATTGCGGTTTTGAGTATTGTGTATCCTGATTTGTCTCTGGCCGGAAGCGGCGCGATCGCGGCTAAATCACAAAGGAGTCTTTCTATGAATAACGATGAACAATACTTGAAGCTGCTTTCAGTTTTTCACTACGTAGTGGGCGGCCTTGCTGCGTTCTTCTCAAGTTTTTTCCTCATCCATTTGAGCATAGGCGTGGCGATAATCGCCGGGGCTGTCCCGGACCATCCGCCGAAGTTCGTTGGCCTGTTGTTGGTGATGATAGCCCTGTTCGCAATTGCCTCCGGGTGGACGCTTGCGACTTGTATAATCATAGCCGGGCGGAATCTCGCTATGCGACGTCACTATATGTTCTGTTTGGTTATGGCCGCCATAAGCTGTATCTTTATGCCCTTCGGCACGGTTTTAGGCGTATTTACGATCATCGTCTTGCTGCGCCCGTCGGTCAAGGAGCTATTCGCAGTCAACACAGCAGAATAATTTGCTGTTGATTGTTTGCGGCTGACCGTTTGGCGCACCCTGGGCAGGGAGAAAGTTATGGCGGAAGCAAAAACAACGCCGTGGTTTTTGTGGCCTTTTGTGGCGGCGTGGAAACTGCTGGCGACGATTCTGGTTATTACGGGGCGGGTTTTTGGCATAATACTGGCGCTGGCATTGATGGCTGTCGGCATCGCGCTGACGATGACGGTGGCCGGCGCACCGGTGGGTATCCCAGTTGCCATCCTGGGATTCCTGCTGATGATACGCAGCATCTTTTGAGATAACCCCCAGATGAATCTGGGGGCTAAATATGTTTTGGCTGGCGACGGCTGATTATCTTGCCGGCAAGGCCAATACTCTCTGGCACTTCGGGCAAGTAACTTCGTCACGCTTATAATTAGGGGGGATTTTCAATCTCAGGCCGCACACGCAAGTCAAAAACACAAAGCCTTCCACCTTTCGCATAAGATCGCCGACCTGGCGAAGCTGTTTTTCCAGACGCTCCTCTTTCGCAGCTTCGGCACTTGGCCCACGTAAGGGGACATCCTCTTTACGCTGTGCAGAAAGTGGAACGATTGTCTTATGCCGGGTGACACTGGTATAGGCATCGGAGTAATCTTTGAAGGATGCGCCCTGAGCCATGCTGCGCAGAATCCTTATTCTTTCAGAGATCGACGGATGTGTGCTGGTCAGATTGGATAATTGCATCTGCCCCTTTTTCTTAAACGGGTTGACGATATACATCGGGGCAGTAACTTGGTTGGCGGCAGCCAACTGCGGCGAAGGGTCGTTGGCGATTTTCTCCAGAGCGCTTGCCAAACCCTCCGGATAGCGAGTCAGTCTGGCCGCGCCGGCGTCGGCGAGGTATTCGCGCCTTCTGGAAAGCGCAAAATACAAAAGGTATGCCATTATCGGCGCCAGGACCGCAGCAAGGATGGCGATTACAAGTATGACAAGCTGTGCCTGGCCGCCGCCTCTGCCGCCGGATGAATACCTCCGGCGTGAGCCCGTCATTGAACCGTAGAACGTGCCGCGCAGAAAAACCTGTGACAGCAATACAATCGCGCCGAGCATTATGCCGGCCAGCGTGACGTAAAGAATGTCACGGTGAAGGATGTGACTTATTTCGTGGGCGACGACTCCCTGAAGCTCGTCGCGGTTGAGGCGGCTTAAAAGCCCTGCAGTAACCGCCACAGAGGCGGATTCGGGGCTTCTGCCGGTCGCAAACGCGTTGGCAGCAGGGTCATTGATGATGTAAATTTTTGGCATCGCGGGTAGACCCGCCGCGATTTTCATTTCCTCGACTATATTGAAAAGCTGCGGGTGCACATCGTGAGTGACGGGCCTGGCTTTGCTGGCGGCTAACAAAATTTGGTCGCCGGATGAAAGGCTTACCACTGCGAGCACCAGCCAGACTGCCGCCGCAACAATTATCCCGAAGAAACCACCCGCCGGGTCGCCGGAAAAGCCTAGGCCGATGATAAAGCCGAGCAGCAGCAATACCGCTGCCATTAACACCATCAGCAGGATGGAGTTTCGCTTGTTGGCTCTAATTAATTCCCACATCAATAGCCGTTCAATGCCGCCCTTGCCCCTACAGCCTAGTGCTTTGTCGCTGCTGAAACGATGGATGTCATTGCGAGCGAAGCGAAGCAATCTCTGCCATTTCATAATGAGATTGCCCCGGCCTGCAACGCAGGCCTCGCAATGACAATCTCTCAAATAACCGGCGACAGAGCACTCGGCAAACGAGGCATCGTTTTACAGATTGCCTGACTTTTGAAAGTCACTGTTGCTATTTTCAGCACGGCCTTTGCGCTAACTAAAGCTCACCTTAGGCACCTCTCGCTCGGCGGCGACTTGCACCTCAAAGAAATCGCGTTTGCCGAAGGCGAACATCCCGGCGATGATGCTGGAAGGAAACATCTGAATCTTGTTGTTGAAGAACAAGACCTGGTCGTTATAGTTCTGCCGGGCAAAAGCGATCCTGTTCTCGGTGCTGCTTAGCTCTTCCTGCAGCGCCAAGAAGTTCTGATTGGCCTTAAGCTCAGGGTAATTCTCCACGACCAGCATAAACTTGCTCAGCGCCTCGCCCAGAGCGCCCTCAGCCTTTGAGGCCTCCGAGACGTTTCTTGCACCCATAGCCTGGCTTCGCGCTTTGGTTATAGATTCGAAGGTCTCGCGCTCGTGCTTCATGTAGCCCCTGGCGGTTTCCACAAGATTGGGAATCAAATCGTGCCTGCGCTTCAGCTGGACGTCAATCTGCGACCAGGCGTTGTTGACCTGGTTGCGAAGTCCAACCAGAGCGTTGTAGATGCCAATGACGAAAACAGCCACCAGCACTACAACAACAGCAACAATGATCAGTACTGTTATCATGTTTGCTCCTATTTATCGAACGTGCTTTGCTGTTGTTAAGGCGTCCGCTTTTTGATAAGCAAAGCTGCAACGATAGCGATTACTGCGACGACAATTAGTATTATAGTATACCTGCCCATAATTATCTCCTTCTCTTAAATATGTGTTGTTATTGTTCACATTGAACTGGTTTTGCCTATCACGTTTTCGTCGCCCGTCAGCCACTTGAGGCCGAATCGGGCAAAGGCTATTTTCTCGTAAGAATGGTTTTCGCCCATCTCATACAGACACGCGATGTCACCGTCGGGCAGAGCTGCCAGGCAGGAGTATGCCGACGGGCCGGGATAGAGCAACTTTCCGACCGGCCAGGTTCTGCCCTCGTCATAGCTAAGACGGACCGTCATCTCAATGCGCTTACTGGCGCTGGCAGGATTTGAAAACAACAATCGGCTCTTACCGCCCGGGCCGGGCCAAGTATATCGAATAAAACTCGCCTGGCAGATCGGCTCGACTAGAGCCGGGTCGTGCGTAACTTTCGACCAGGTCAGTCCGCCGTCGGCGCTGGTGGCAATAGCGCGTGTCGTTTTCGAGCGGTCGTAGTTCCGCATATTAATCATAAGTGTCCCGTCGGCCAATTCGACCACCTGGCACTCATTGACCTGCGGACTGATAACTCCGCCGAGTTTCCAGGTTTCTCCGTGGTCGTCACTGATGATTACGTGCGAGCTGTAGCCGGCCGGATTATCTGCGCTGGCTGCGACACTGTGGTCGCAAGGGATGACCAGCCGTCCTCTGGACGCGCCTTTCTCCAACTGTATGCCCACGCCCGGGCCGGTAGCGTACCAGCACCAGGCAGGCTGCTTGGCGGTCTGAGTTATCTCGGCGGGCTTTGACCATGTGATGCCGTCATCATCGCTTCGGCTCAGCCGGACCCGGCGGGTATCCTTGCCGGCGTTTGCTTTGATTTGAGCCTCGGTGTCATCACCGCGGTTCCAGGTCATAGGCAACCAGATGGTCCCGCTCTGCCGGTCCACTACTGGGCAGGGATTGCCGCAGGTATTTTCTTTGTCATCCCAGATAACCTGCTGGCTGCTCCAGGTTCTGCCGCCGTCTTCGGAGCGTCTGCACAGTAGGTCGATGTCACCGGAGTCGCTGCGGCTGTTCTTACGCCCCTCGCAAAAGGCAAGCAGCGTCCCCTTTCTGCTCACCAGCAGCGAAGGAATCCGGTACGTGTGGTAGCCGTTGGTGCCGCTGACGAACACATCGCTTTGCTGGGGCTGACCAGCCGTTGACTGCTGAGCCCCCAGTGTCACGCCGGTCAGCAGCACAGTCCATATTAGCTGAACGAGTCCCTTCACGTGAAGTCCTTAGTCTTGCTGTTACTGTTTTTGGCCGAACATGTCGGCCAATAGTTTTTGAATCTTATTGTCCTTGTCGAGCCGGGCCCTGCCTAAAATATCCTCTAATTCGCCTTTGTCAAACCATAAGCCGTCGCCTCGCCGGCATTTATCGACCAGAAGGGCCGGTTCCGCGGCGCCGATGATGATCTTCTGCATTTTTTTATCGCAGATAGGACACTTCCTCGGTTTTTCGGTGACGCCGGCAGAGACTTTGAATGAGTCGAGCAGTTGCCTGACGTGTTGAGCCTGGCCAAGCAAGATTTCTATCTCTCCGGCATCAAGCCAGATGCCCCCGCAGTCTGTGCAGTGGTCGATTTCGACCTCGGCCAATTCAAGGGTAATCATCGCATTTTTGCAAACCGGACAATCCATATTTCTTTTTACCGCTGAGTCCGCAGAGGTCGCGGAGAAAATCGTCTTTATTGTAAATCTCAGCGCTCTCGGCGTTCTCTGCGGTTAATCGTTAAAGATTTCAAAGGTAAAAGACCAAAATGCNNTTCAACCATCAAGACAAGACTCCGGCGACAGCGGCTGAATATTACCTTGGCCGGCGCCGTAGGTCAAGAAGCCACCCTGCTATTTTGTCAGTATTTGTCGGCAATTCATTATAGGACGTTTATGCCGCTCTATGGCTTCCGGTATGGCGGCTTGGTGTTACGTAGCTTCAGGTGAACCAGATCGTGACACGTGTTTATCCTTTAGTAGAGCAACAATGATAGCAAAGCAAGCCCCTCGCGGGCACAATCAGCAGGTCTTTCTGTTCTTACAAAGCAAGAGACTCCAACAAAACGAAATACGCCACGCAACTGTCATTCCCGCGGAAGCGGCAATCCGCTCGCCCACTTTTATTTCCGGACTCCCGCCTACGCGGCAGTGACAAACAGCAAACCGTACTATTCATTGTATCAGGTGCTCTAAGTGATGGGTTTTGGCATTTAGATTAGTGGCATAGGACGGCGGACAGTTACGGCCCGGTGCTTGGCCGGCGCTGAAGTCTGCACAGGCCCATCCCCAAGCCACGCCCCTCCAGCTACGGCTTGGCGCTTCGCCGAGACGAGTGCTTGCGCAGGGCCAAGCTTGAGGCTGCCACTCCCGTCGCAGTTTACTGCGGGGGCCCGACGCCGTGCCGGCGTCGGCTAA
>JAFNGF010000383.1 GCA_017885385.1 Planctomycetota bacterium | reverse complement strand
CGGGCTGGAAGCCCGTGCCACCGATAAACCCATCTGGTTTACCGAAGGCGCATATTATGCAGATGATGATAAGCCTCTTGAACCTTACGATAGCACATGGCTCAAGACGGTCGATTCTGAGATAGAAGCCGCCGAATGCCAGGTCAAGTTCAACACGCTGCTATTGGCTTACGGTGCGGAGAAGATCATTTACCATTCCGGCACGCCCGGCAGCCTGAACAACGAGGAGCTTTCAGGCATATTCTTCGAGTGGGCAGGAGCTCCCCGGAAAATGTTGGTCACACAGGCTGCTATGGCGAATTTACTTTCGCCGAAGGTTCGGAGCCTTGGCTCGCTGCCNNCCGGCGGGCGGACAGTGATTATCGCCTGGGCGGAAGAAGGTGCACAGCCCAGGCCGATATATCTTTCCGGAAAACCGTGGCGGGCGGTGGACTTGCAGGGCAATGAGCTAAAAGTCGATAGTGTGGTGCTGACCGGACGCCCCATCTATTTTGTCGCAGAAGGAACGTCGCTCCAGGAACTTCCGTGGTAGACAATCTCAGGGTTGTACCTTTGTTACAGCCGTCTTCTTCGCAAATGGTTTCTTTATATCCACTATGTCTACTGTTGGCTTTGGACGAGTTGTCGCTGGGCATTCGCCGGTCCAGCAATATAGACACAGCTTATCTTTTGACCTGCCGATAGCTCCTACCATATCGTCCACAGTCTGGTATCGCAGCGTCGTGGCTCCCAGGTCTTTGGCGATCCAGTCCACCATTTTTTTGTATTTTTTAGAGTTGTGATCTATGTACTGCGACACATCTTCCAGGTCGTGACCTTCCAGGCTGCGAATTGCTTTGCGGGCCGCAAGCTCATGGGTCGAACGCGTGGAAAAACCGAACTTGCATGGAAACATCAGAGGCGGACAGGCGGGTCTTATGTGGACTGCCCTAGCGCCGCAATCCCAGAGTTTCTTTATAGTGAAGTTGCGAAGCTGCGTCCCCCGCACGATAGAATCCTCGCACACCACAATGCTGTTGCCCTGGATTATCTCCTTTATGGGTATGAGTTTCATCTTTGCGACAAGGTCTCGCGTCTCTTGCGAAGATGGGATATAACTTCTGCCGTATCCGGGCGTGTATTTAACAAGCGGCCGCCTGAAGGGCTTACCCGATTCCATTGCATATCCTAATCCGTGGGCGCATCCGGAGTCGGGAACCCCGCAGACAAGATCAACGTCAATATCCTCATCGCGTTTTGCGAGGTACCGGCCGCATCTTTCCCTGACTATTTCTACGTTTATGCCTTCGTAGCTTGATGCAGGAAAGCCGGTATATATCCAGAGAAACGCACATATCTGGTTTATATTTGCCGCGCCCGGTGCTCTTGGCACAATGCCGGTCTCATTTATGAGCACTATCTCTCCTGGGGCGATGTGTTTTGTCACCTCGAACCCGGTATTTGCAAAGGCAGTGGTCTCGGTTGTCACCGCCCACGCATTCCCTCGACTTCGCTCGGGACAGGCTTGGTGCTTGCCGACAGTAAGAGGGGTGTATCCGGATCTGTCTCTTGCCGCGTATATGCCGTCTCTATTTAGTAGCAGTAGTGAGCAGGAGCCCTCTATGGCCTCAAACATCTTCTGTATCCCATCTACAAGGTCGTCCCCCTGGTTGATTAGCTTTGCTATCAGCTCTGAGGTGTTGACAGTTCTTTGGCTGAACTCGCTGAAGGATACTCCCTTTTCCAACATTTCTGCTGTTAATTTGTCGGCGTTTTCAACAAATCCGCTGGTCACAATGCAAAACGGGCCAAATTTCGATTTCAGATAGATGGGTTGCTCATCATAATCGCTGATAACGCCGATGCCCTTGTTGCCGCTTATCGTTTTATAGTCATCGTGGAATTTTGACTTGAACTGGCTCTGGCTCAGATTGTGTATTTGGCGGGTGAAATCTTCGCCCAGTACGGCTATGCCCCCGTACTCGGTTCCCAAATGTGAATGGTAATCTGTACCGTAAAAAAGCGTCTCTGCGCAAGGTCCTTTCGAGACCACTCCAAAAATACCACTCATTCTCGATCTCCCCTATTCCTTTGCTGCCAGTGCGCCTTCAGCCAGCTCTCGCAGATACTGCTCGGCTGGGTCTGTTCGCGTATCGCGCAAGTGGGCGTAAATCTTCATTGCATCCTTTTTTTTGCCCGCCGCAAGCAGATTCTCTGCCAGCAGCAGACAGGCCTGGGCGGCCTTGATTCTCTCGTATGGATCTTGGACATCCGCTCCCTTAAGGAGCACGTCCACCGAGCCTGGGTCGCCGATGTTTGCCAGTCCCCAGGCGGCTGTCAATCGGATGTCCCTATCCTTATCACCGACCGCCTCCCTCAGTGCGTCGACTGACTTGCGGTCTCGGACCACACCAAGATTCTGTATCACGGTCAGGCGACATTTGCCCTTGGCGTTGGGCAGCGCATCTCGAAGCTGTTCGGCTGCCCCATCTCCCCCCGCCGGTTTGCTTCGCAAACGTGAAGCAGCGGGGGCTACCAGCGCCTGGGCAGCATATTCGCACAGTTCTTCATCGAGCAGAAACTTGCCCAGCGCACCGGCGACTTCTTCGCCGCCGGCTACTTGTAACTGCCGGATTAAGTAGCCCTTTATTTGCTTGGGTCGGTCCCTGTCAAGCTGCCCCGCGGCCAGCGCAACGAGCTGTGACGCTAATATCTCAGCGAAGGCCCGCCGATGTTTTTTGTCCTTTAGCTTGCATACGTAAACTGCCAAACAGTGGATCGCGTATCGCGGCTTGACATCATCTGCCTTGCCAGGCTCAACGAGCATGTCAATCAGACCAACGATACCGTCGCGGCCTGCTTTGTGTATCTCGGCAATGACATTCTCGACCGATTCTTTGTCAATGTTGCTGAGCAAGCCGTTCTCATCAGGGTCGGGTAGCTTGCTTACGAGCTCGGCAACGGATACTGACGAATTTCCCATGGACACAATCCTTTCTGCAGTAAGAGTCTACAGACATTTTTTTACAGGTGCCACGGCGCCCGCATGGGCTGGTTGACCAACCTATTGGCCTCTTCGTCGCCGATGATCTGCTCTTTGACCGGGTCGTACCTGATTTTTCGCCCGGTCCGTATGGCGATATTTGCCAGATGCAGCAGCGTTGCGCAGCGGTGAGCCGCCTCAGCGTGACCGCCGGGGCGTTTGCGAGTCTTGACCGCTTCGCCAAAGCCGACCAGCGGCTCCGGATCGGACATGGCAGCGACCTTTCTCCGGTTTTCTTCGTCAAGGTCGCTCATGCTGACGCCGCGAGGCTCCTGCCGGTTGTACGGCTGTCCCCACTCGCCGCTATCGAGCACCAGAGTAAACCCGTCGGCGTATTTCATTTCCACCCAGCCCCACATGCCGCACGCTTCCGGATGTGCCGGCGGGGCGTATGCCTCGATTTCGACCGGGCTGGTGTCGTCCTTGGCATAAATCCACTGGAAGGGGTCAAAAAAGTGCTGGCCCATATCCGCCAGTCCGCCGCCTTCATAGTCCCAGTAGCAGCGGTGCGTTCCGCCCGTGCGGTGCCGGTTATACGGCTTCATCGGAGACGGCCCGACGTACATATCCCAGTCAAGATTACTCGGCACAGGCTCGGGCCGTAAGTTTACCTTGCCGCTCCACTCTTTGATCTTGAATCCGCCCCGATTGACGTACACTCCCTTGCATTCTTTCAGCAGCCCGCTCTCCATAATCTTATGAGTCTCGATATTTGCCCGGTTCCGGCTCGCGCCGAATCGCCCGTAGGTGCCGACCTGGAATATGCGTTTGTAACGTTTCTGGGCCTCGACGACCGCCCGGCCTTCCGCAATGAATCTGGTCATCGGCTTTTCGCACAGCACGTCCTTACCGGCCTCCATAGCCGCAATCGAAATAAGGGCGTGCCAGTGCGGCGGCGTGGCGATGGCGACCACCTCGATGTCCTTACGCTCCAGCACCCGGCGGAAATCTGTGTAGATGGTCTTATTGTCTGCCCGGTCGCGGAACCTCACGTCGCACTGGGCAAGCATCGTGACATTAAGCTTGTGCTCGCGATTCAAGTCGTCAAACGTTCCCGGGCCGCGACCGCCGCAGCCAATCAAGGCAGCGCCAACGGTTTCGCTGGGCGGTCCGCCAGAGGCGGAGCCGGCCCCGCCTAAAACGTGCCTCGGCACAATGGTCAGAGCCGCAGCCGCTCCCATCGAGCTTTTAAGAAACTGACGCCGTGTCACTCTGTCATTGGCTTGCCCCAGAACCGTGCCTCTCTTACGTTTTCGCATAGTTGCGTTCTCCTTTCAAACTGATAGGGTAACAGAAAGGCAGGATAGTGCAACAACATAGCAAAAATGTAACCGCAGAGAATCCCCGCCTGCGCGGGGGTAAACTCGTGCCTGCGCAAGCAGGCAGCGGGGGTTGCCTCTGCGAGGGAACCCGCTCCGCGGGAATGCGAGGCAGGGGCCGCAGAGCAAAAATCCTTGTGGTGAGCTTGTCGAATCCAAGGGGGGCTGATCGCCCTGCGCACTCCGGGGTAAAGGCCGCATCCGGTATGGGCGGCTATTAGGCTACTGGCGTATCAGGGTATCAGGACATCAGAAGACAGAAGACAGAGGATAGAAGACAGAGGACAGAAGACAGCAATCCGTCGTCCGTTCTCCATCCTGCATCCTGATTTCCTGGCCTTCTGATCTCCTAATCAGCTACCGGGTCTGTTACGATCGCGGACGTCGGTTAAGCAGTAGATGACCATACCAGCTAAAAGAACGCCCTCCAGCAGACACAGGCTCTTGATCTTTACATTCCAGGCATAAGAGACGGTACTATAGATTAGAAACGCGCACACCGCACAGAAGATAAGCGTGGTGAAGGGGTAGCCTGTAACACGATAGGGTCGTTCGACCTTTGGCTCTTTGAATCGCAGGACAATAACCGACAGACTGGTCGCCAGATAGAACGCATATACGGGCGCAGCAGTATAGAGAATGGTGTCCACGAATGAGCCCAGAGCCGCGATCAGCCCGACTGCGATAGCTGCCTGAACTAAAAGGGCCCAGACGGGCGTTCCCGTTCGGGCATGCCATTTGCCCAAAAGCCCGAAGACCCGATGTTCGGCGCCCAGGGCATAAGAGATACGTGCGCCGGTGAAAATCAAGCCGCTCACCGCTCCCAGCGCAGAGATACAGACCAGTGTGCTGATAAGCCTGCCGCCGATATTGGGAAATACGGTCGCGATACTGTCGGTGGCGACTGCCTTGGAAGCAGCCAGGCCGCGATAGCCTAACGTATAAAGAAAGGCTCCGTTGACCAGCAGATACAGCACCGTTACCACCGCTGCGCCGAGGGTCAGCGCCCGAACGATATTACGGCGCGAGTCTTTGACCTCGGCGGCCACATAAGCCATCTCGTTCCATCCGCCATAAGTGAATAGGACAAAGACAAGCGCCAGGCTCAGAGGCAAGGGCTGGACAGATGCCGTGCTTTTTGGACCCTGCGGTGCGGCCACCGCCACGCCGACAATGGCAAGCAATCCTAGCGCCTTGACGGTCGTAAGAAGGTTTTGTGTCCATTTGCCCTCCTTGACGCCCAGGATGTTTATCGCTGTCAGAACGACCACGGCAGCGGCGGCGAAGACTCGCTGGCTGTATTCGGGATGAGCGGCAAGCGGGTCGTAGATTGTTCGCCCGTATGTCGCAAACGCAAATGCCATCACCGCGATGTCGCCGGGCCGGATAATCGCAAGCTGGCCCCAGCCGAACAAAAAGCCCGCCCACGAACCGTACGCGCGACTAAGATAAACATAGTCACCACCTTCCAGAGGATACGCCGTGGCTAGCTCGGCATAACCCAGCGCTCCAAACAAGGAAAGCAGCCCTCCTACGGCCCATATCGCCAGGACGCCCCACCAGCAGTAGGAGCCGCTGGCAATCGCGGGCGCCATCTGATAGATGCCGGCCCCGATGATGATGCCGACAATGATGCACGTCGAGTCAAAAAGAGACAGCTCTTTCCTCGGAGCTACAGGCATAGAGAATCCCTTCCAATCAAGTGCCTAAAATTTGGAGTGACTAAAGTGCCTAAAATTTAACTTTAGACACTTTAGGCTCACTTTCGACACTTTAGGCTCACTTTTCATTTCTGTCGTTTTTTAAGTGTCACGCTAAGACCCTGGACCCGCAAAAGTGTCTCCAGCTTAGGGTCGGCGGTAATGGCCTTGATGAAGTCCGGCCCCGTAGAGTCAACATTGTGGGCGATGATGAGTCCGCCCTGGCGCACTAACGGGAGCAATTTGTTCAGGTAGTCGATATAACCTTCTTTATCCGCATCGAGGAACAGAATGTCGATCGGCTCTTTCAGATTCATAACCTTCTCGTGGGCGTCGCCCTCAACAAGCGTAACGAGCTTATCGACGCCGGCTCGTTTGAAGTTCTCGCGCGCAAGTGAGGCTCGGCGGGCGTCGATTTCGTGAGTGGTCAGCTTGCCGCCCGTCGTTCGCAGCGCAAGACAGAACCAAGTGCCCGAGTACCCGTTAGAGGTCCCGATTTCGACAACGTGCTTGGCGCCGGCGGCCTCTGTGAACAGTCGCAATAACCTGCCGTCTTCCGGCGGGACGTTCATCATCCCTGCGCTCTGGTTCAGGTTCATATCCTCAAGCACACTCAGAATCTTCTTCTCTTCCTCGTTAGCAGGTTTTGGAGGCTGCTCTTGAGCAGGCGACCTGCCCNNCAGCACCAAAACCGCCGCCAGACTGACCAACATAATCTTCTTCAACATCTGCTGCCCCTTTCCAAATTATGGTTTTTATTGTCTTGTCGCACCACGTTAGCGTAATTAATATAGACGAGTCCAAACACTGACGTATTGCGGGTTTTTTGGTAAATCCACATAAGTACGGCGAAGGTCCCGATTTTAGGGCTTTTTTTAGGGATAAATCTCTATCAAACACTCACACCAATCACGCAGATGCCGTATGTCGAACTCCACGTCACAGGTGACTACGTAAAGCTTCTTCGATACCATCTGCGGCAGGGTAATCTCGAAGTGGAGCTGGGCTTCTTCTCGCGGCTCTATGCGAACGCTTGCACTTTTGGGTTCTGACTGAAGGCCGTCAGGGACGTTTAAACTGGCTGTATAGGTATGGGCCGAGCTTGAGTGATTCAGAATTTTCACAGTGACGCCCACACATTGTCCTGCTTTTGCTTGCTGGCCATACGGATAAATCCTCGCCCACTGCTCATCGATGCCATAGTTTGGCTCATCCCAGGGAAATAAGTCAGCCAATATTTGCCTACGTTTTTCTAATACTTTTGTCATGTGGTCAAGCTGATCGGGACTGAAGCGAAATGGCTCCAGGACGTGCTGGTTGATAAGCAGACAGTTGGGTGGCATCTTCCGCAGAATATCCAGGCAGTAAAAATATCCCGTGCCTTGATGAAGAAAGTTGCGGTTCTGCAGGCAGTAATCATCTATTCCTGATGGCGTAAAAGAGTCGCCTATGAAGAATATCTTCTCTCCGCCGTTGGATTCGACAAGCTCACCACAAGCTTTTTCCACGAGCAGTGCATCGTGATACAAGGTTTGTCCGGGGAAATAGTAGATGGTTATGTCGAATTCCTTCCAGCGCATTTTATGGCCGTCCGGCACAGCAGTAAGATTGGAAATTGCGTTTGACGTCAGGCAGGGTAGACGATAGGCCGCAGGATGCTCGAGGATATCTGCCGACGCCTGTGAGGCATACACGGGGCAGCCAAACTTCTTGACCAGCTCTGGGACTTTGTCCGTATGATCATCGTGATAATGCGTGATGAACATGCCGTCGAGTCGGGACAGGCGTCCCTCTTCCTTGAGCTTGGTCACTTCACGGATGATGGCATCGGAGCCGCAGTCAATCAGAAAACCGGACTTGTCCTGCGACAGCAGGAGCCGCGAATTATTGATGGGAATAATCCAGCTGGGCGGTGCCTTTTCTATCACATCTGCGTAGGGCATCCAGTCAACACGGAAGCCCGTGCCCAGGACTCTTTTGGCAAGGACTTCGTAGCGCTCTTTGAAGTACCAGTGCCCCGCATTAATTGAAAGGTAGTTTGCGTATGCTGCCTGCAGTTTTTGAATCAAATGTTCGATGGCCTGCTTTGGATTACGAATGACCGGACCATGTGCCGGAACGAGAAGATCCGGGTCTTGGTCGGTTACTTTGCGCAGGCTCATTATTAATTCACCGAGTCTGCCGGCGTATCCGTGGTAGCCGCCAATTCCTGCTTCAGCGACGGCATCTTGCAGGCTATACAAATCCAGTAGATGCCCGTCACCATAGATCAGGTCTCCGACAAAGCCGTAAGTCAGCCCGTCAACGTTAACAAAATATGAGACGGCGCCTCTTGTATATCCGGGCGTATCCAGCACCCGTATAGAAGTATCCTGCCAGCTAATTTGGTCCCCGCCGGCAACTTCCCGACTGACCGGCAAAGGCTCGGTTAGTATTTTAGTGGTCTGCTGCTCGGAGTCGTGGAACCGGCGATTAACGAATGTCAACCAGTCCCGACTGGTCGGGATTGTAAAGTTGTCTGCTTCAGCCCGCGGTACGATTGACTCAGCCCCGCCTTCTACAAGTTTACACCCGGCCCAGACGACGTCGCGCCTGCTGTGTGTGAAAAGCACCATATCTGCTTTTTCAAGACAGCCGCTGGGGTCACCATAAATAACCAGCGTCCGGCCGGTGTCTTCGATAAAGACGCCGTTGACCGTATCCCGTTCGGCACGCTCAGAGCCTGCCCTGAGCCTGTCGAAGGGGCAAGCCTGGCAGACCAAGACGTGCGGACTTAACCTTACAAGAGCATACCCATCGCATACGCCGGGCAACGTTAACCACAGGATACTGGCGATCAATCTTTTCACAGCGCGTGTTCTCCTTACCAGCACGGCAAATTGTCCTGATAACCTTACAACGACCAGGGGCTGCGGTACTGAAAGTGAAGGTACTCGTTGGCTTCGGGTACGTTGACGACCTTCATATTCGGCGCATCCCAGAACAGCTTCTTGCGGACGCGAAGAGCGACATTGCCCAATAGAAGCGCTTCCGTCACCGGGCCGGAGAACTCGAAGTTGGCGCCGGCAGGCTCGCCGCCCTTACAGGCGGCAAGCCACTCTTCGTGATGCCCGATTGAGCGGGCGATAGTTTTGGGCGGACGTTTATACGCCCTCATTCTTGGTTCTGGTATCAGCCTCGGCTGCCCCCCGGAAAAATCAGATATGATTCTGCCCTTGTCGCCTACAAAAAGCAGGCCTTCGATGCCCAAGTTTTCCTGGCCAAGCTCATCTGGCTTTGGAGGCAGCAGGCCTCCGTCGTACCAGGTAATGCTGACCGCAGGCATATCCTCGCGGGCGTCAAATTCCCAACGAATAAGCGAAGCCCGAGGATAAGTCTCTCGGTTTAGTTGTAATGGAGCCCACATCTTGGGCGAAAAAGCCGAACAGCTCGCCTCGACACTCTTGGGATGCCCGAGCTTCAAAACGCGGAAGATTGTATCGAAACTGTAGCAGCCCATGTCGCCGAGAGCACCGGTGCCGAAATCCCACCAGCCGCGCCAAACCAACGGCAGATAAGCCGGATGATAGGGACGATAGGGCGCAGGTCCAAGCCACAAATCCCAGTCCAGCGTAGACGGCGCCGGCGGCTTTTCTGTGGGCCGATCGATATCCTGCGGCCAGATCGGTCTATTGGACCAGTTGTGAACCTCTCGCACCGGCCCGATTGCTCCATCCCATACCCATTCGCGCAGCACGCGTGAATCCTCCGATGCCTGATTGACCGTTCCAAGCTGTGTGGCGACCTTGCATTTTCGGGTGGTCTCGGCGAGTTTGCGAGCCTCGAATACGGTGTGCGTCAGAGGCTTCTGGCAGTATACGTGCTTACCCATCCTCATCGCTGTCGCGGACACCAGAGCGTGGGAGTGGTCGGGCGTAACCACGAGCACCGCATCGATGTCTTTCTGCTTTTGAAGCATCTCGCGAAAATCATTATACGCAGCACAGTCTTCGTTGCCGTACTGGCCGTTGACGGTCTGTCTGGCCCTGTCACGATTGTTGCTGTCCACATCGCAAATGGCAACTATCTGCACGTCGGGCTTGCCCAGAAAGCTTTGCATATCGCGCGTGCCCTGATCGCCGACGCCGATGCAGCCTATATTGAGTCTTTCGCTCGGCTGGGATTTTCTTTGGGCTGCCGAAACATGTCGAGGGACAATGGCCAGCGCTGCCGCTGTAGCTGCGCCGCGCATAAAGTTACGCCGCGATAACTGCACCGTCTTTCCGGAGAAGTTTGCGTTTTGATCTTTAGCACTTTTGTCCTGGTCTTTCATGATTACTTTCCGATAGATGAGGTTGATTCTATTTCTTCTTTTCATTGCGGGTCCGCAGGTTGCTGAAAAATTCCAGGCTGATGTCAGCAGTTTTGGGATTCTCCGACATCAGCGGCTGTGTGTCGCCAAACAGTTTTTGTTGTTCGCGCATAACGGCCAGCAGCTCTGCGATTCTCATAGTCTCAGATGGGTCGTCGGCCAGATTTTTTGTTTCGTATGGGTCCTTCTGCAGATCGAGCAACTGTATTTTGTTGACCTGGGGGTAAACCAGCAGCTTCCAGCGACCACGACGTACCGCCCGCTGCAGGTCTCTATAGGCAAGGAAAATGGTGTCGCGGACATTCTCGGTCTTGCCCTGAATGATAGGCGCAAGGCTCTTGCCGTCCAGTCCTTCGGGAGCCTTCGCACCGACGAGATGACACACAGTTGGGTAGACGTCAAATAGGTATGCCAATGCGTCCGATGACTTGCCTTGTGGGATGCCTGGGCCGCTAAAAATCAGCGGCACGCCCATGCTGTGCTCGTAGAGATTTTGCTTGCCCATTAGCCCGTGGCTGCCGATGGCAATACCCTGGTCCGATGAGAATATAATAATAGTATTGTCGTATTCGCCGATCTCCTTGAGGGCCTGGATTATCCTGCCGATCTGCTCATCCATATAGGTAATTACGGCGTAATAATCGCGTATATGGCTCCGGATGATNNCCGTTATCAAAGGGATGAAACGGCTTGAAGCTGGGCGGTGTTGGAATCGCATCGAGCGGATATTTATCCAGATACTCTTTTGGTGCGACTCGCGGGTCATGCGGGCACTCAAATGCCAGGTACATAAAGAATGGTTTGTCCTTATTACGCCCGCGGAGAAAATCAATAGCGCCGTCGGCCAGCACCTTGCCGGGTCGGCCTGATGTACGGACAGCCTGGTCGTTCAAATAATTGCTGTGAGTGAAGCATTTCTGGACTTCTTTATCGGTATTACCTGTTTTGCCGTAATGGAAAGAAATATAGCCGGCCTCATTCATTGACTTTGGAAAGTTCGGCGCATCGCTTGGAAGGTCCCTTACGGCAAACCAGCATCGCCCCCGGAGCAGCATCATCCGGCTCGGCAGACAAACCGCGGCGCTGAAGCCGCCCATGCAGTAGGCGTTTTTGAACACAAAGCCCGACTCGACGAGCTTATCCAGGTTCGGCGTCTTGATATATGGATTGCCCAACGCGCCTATGGTATCTTCCCGCTGGTCGTCGGTGAATAGAAACAGAATGTTGGGTTTTTTAGATTTGGGCGATGCCGCTTTTACGCTTGGCCATCTGCGCGGCAGTGCCGACAACGCAGCCGCGGCGCTTAGGCTCTTGAGCAGGGCACGGCGTGTGTAGCGAAGTGTGCTCAAATTGACCGAACCTCCTGCCGCATAAAGACCAGGTACGAGACGGCAAAACACACCGCTGTCAGAGCCACCAAAGTCGTCAGATAAGGTGCTACGACAAGTATCGATTGCCAGAGCGAAAGGGCGCTATTAAAGCGACTCATCGAAATCTTTTCCATAGGCCCGACCAGGACAAAACTTTTCGTTGTTTTACGGTAGGGGTCCATTATGGTAGAAGTGGCATCGGAGTATAGATTTACCGGCGAGACCCGGCTAATAGCCCCTGCTATACGGGCGTTTTTCAGCATCAGCTCCGGGTTATTCTGGTCGGTCGGAGCAATCACATCGGCGATAAGGCCGGAACCAAAACCAACAAAAAAGGACACAAATATCCACAACGCCACCGATGCCAGAGCCGCCGTGCCTATGGACCGCAGTATTATCGAGAACAAAATCGCCATGCCCAGCCAGAACCCGACGTACGCGATGCTAATCAACATATACACTGCGAGCCTGGCTGCCTCTTGGCCGCTTGGCACTACTCCAATTGCCACCATTCCCAGGCCTGAGAGGAGCAAGACTAAGCTAACAAACATAATGGATATGGTGGCGATCCCGGCCAAAAACTTTGCATTGATGATTGCATCGCGGTACACAGGCTGAGAAAGCAGCTTCGAAAGTGTGCCGGCGGAGCGTTCCCTGTTAATGGCGTCGAATCCCATGATAATGCCGATTAGCGGCCCGAAGAAAGCTATAAACTGGATCAGGGAGAAAAACTGTCCGCTGGTAGTGAACAGCATCAGGAACAGGTATTCGATCTTGGCTCCGCCGCTTATCTCCGACCTCAGATTCATACTGACCGTATAAGTCGTCAGTAACGCCACACCTATAACCAGGCAGAAAAGTATCAAAAAGCGCGTGGAATTAAAGTGGTCGGCTATCTCTTTACGGAAGATGGTGAACATCTTATTCCTCCTTGAAATAGCGCATATAGATATCCTCCAGGGATATTAGCCCCCGCCTGTCGGCGGGGGTACCTCGGCCATTGGCCGAGGCTAATTCAGCCTGGATCCCCTCGCGTGCAAGCTCTTCAATAGTGCCTTTGGCTACGAGCCTGCCCCGGTTGAGAATTCCCACCCGGTCGCAGACTTTTTGTGTCTGGTGCAGAAGATGCGAACATAATAGAACCGATATGCCCTCTTCAACACTCAGCGACTTGATTAATTCCAGCACAGAATTGATGCCCTCGGGGTCGAGACCCATAGTGGGCTCATCCAGGATTATAAGTTTCGGGTTTTTGATCAGCACTTCGGCTATACCCAAACGCTGCCGCATTCCCCGCGAGTAAGCTCCAACAGGTTTATTCGCCTCGTTAGCCAATTTGACTTTTTCGAGGGCATCATCAATCCGCTTTTTTGACTGCGAGTCCGGCAATGAATTCAGACGGGCGACGTATTGCAGGTTCGACCGTGCGGTCATGTCATCGTAAAACCCAACATTTTCGGGCATAAAGCCTACGCGTTCTTTTACTTTCAAAGGCTCGCGCACAGGATCAAATCCCAGCACACGAGAGTTGCCGCTGGTAGGCTCACTCAAGCCCAAGAGCATCAGAATCGTTGTGGTTTTACCTGCACCATTAGGCCCAAGAAAGCCGAAAATCTCGCCTTGTCTGACCTCAAAGGTCAGGTGATCGACCGCTTTTTGCCTGCCGTAAATCTTAGTCAATTCGTGGGTTTCAATGACCGCAGCCATCTCATCGCCTTCCCAGACGCCTAAACGTAATCGACATCCCGACAATAACAGCGATGATGATCCCTACGCCGATCCAGCCCCAGGTGGAAGCGGCTCTGACCGTCACCCGAAATTCTATATCGTCGCTGGCATTTTCTCCCTGAGCGCTGGCAGCAATGGAGTAGTCGCCCACCAATGCTTCATTGGCAGGAGTAATTGTCACTTCCACCTGTTTCATGTCGCTAGGCTCAAGCACCTCCATCTTCTCAGGATCAAACTTCACTTCCCAGTTTTCAGGCTTGAATGACGTAAAGGAGATCCCTTTTTGAGGGGCGGAACCCTCGTTGATGACATACATTGATATATTAGCTGTCTTACCCTTTTGCGCAGTAAGAGACAGAATTCCCTTAAGAGTTCTACAGGTGATCTTGTGAGTTCCGGTCAGGATTACCTTCAGCTCTATTTCTGCATCGCCTTGCGGCGATTCGGCAAAGACCTGCATTTTGTGCTCTCCAACCTCGGCTCGGGGGGCGGGCGTCACCTTCACGTCTACCGACTGGCTTAGGTTACTCTTTATCTGCAGCGAGCCGATGTACTTGTTCTCGTAAGCGGGCTTAAAAGAAACCTCCCAGCCTTTAGGTTTTTCCGCCCGAAGACTGAACATTCCATCCTTTTCGGTATCGTTATGTATATCGACTGAGAATTCAAACTCGCTGTCGGAAGCACCCCGAAGGACCGGATACGAAGTGGTCATTCTTACGGGCTTTTGCTTTTCTTCTTCTCCAGCTCCTTTCTTGCCCTTTTCCGCCACGGTGATTTTCGCCGCTGCGGTTGTTGCTATTTTTACGTCGGCGGTTGAGGCTTTGACTTGGAAAGAGTACTCGCCCTGCGTTAGTTTACCATCTTTTTTATCCTGCTCGTCAGCCGAAAAGGTCAGCGTTTTTTGTTCGCCGGAAGGTACAAACACGCCGGTAATGACATTTCCATACTTCTCTATTTTGGCGTCCCAATTGGCAGGCTTGCCTTCGACCGTCAGGAAGACTGTTTCATCCTTTCGGCCATTATTTTTGATAATCAGCTCAAGGCTTACCCTGTCAGTTTCTTCAATGACCTTACCTGGATACTCAAACGCCGCGACAATCTCACGGTCTGGCTTTTGCACAGGTTCTTCTGCCGCTTCAAGTACTACTGTGCCCAGACCTATACCAAGCAGGGCAACAACGCTCAACGCAAAGAAACGCATCTTCATAATTTTGCCTCCTGCAATAACTTTATTCATCATCGCCACCGAACAGGGCAATTATTTTAGTGATCGTACGGCAGACGTTCAAGCAAAATTATTGCCAGCGTCAACTGCGTGCGGTATCATCAGCAGTGCTCTGTTACACACGATTTGATGATTTGTCATGCTGACCCGCAAGGCGAAGCATCTGGCTATCGTAACTGAGATTCTTCGCTGCGCTCAGAATGACATCCATCGGTTGACGAGTTACAGAGCACTGGTTGCGCTACGAAAGCCGAACCAGAAATGATACGCAGAAAGGCAGGGGAACACAATGACAAGTGTAGGATCTCGACAAGCCAGGGGCGTATCCCGCCGGGAATTTTTGAAGGGGTCTTCAGTTGCTGCGACGGCGGTGGCTTTTGCTCCGATAATTGTTCCTTCGTCGGTTTTTGGCGCCAGTGCACCAAGTAATCGCATCACCATCGGCAGCATCGGCGTCGGCGGAATGGGCACAAGCGATATGAAAGGCTTCAAAGGCAATCCTAATGCCGAGGTCGTAGCCGTATGTGACGTTGACGCCAGCCATCGAAAAGAAGCCTGTAAAATAGCCGGGCTTGACCTAAAGTCCTCTTACAATGATTTCCGCGAGCTGTTAGCGCGGGATGATATTGACGCGGTTGTGGTTGCTGCGCCCGACCACTGGCACGTGCCGANNCGAATCCTCCAGACCGGCTCCCAGCAGCGCTCTTCCGACAATTTCCGCTTCGCTTGTGAGCTGGTCCGCAACGGCAGGATCGGCAAAGTACACACCGTCCGTGTGGGTGTCCCCGGCAATAATAGAACCTGTGAGCCGACTTGGACGCCTGAGCCGGTGCCCGAAGGCTTCGATTATGACTTATGGCTGGGACCTGCCCTCTGGGCGCCGTATCATCGCCAGCGATGTCACTATGAATTCCGCTTTATACTGGACTATTCGGGCGGCCAGCCAACAAACTGGGGCGCCCATCACCTGGACATCGCCCACTGGGGCCTGGGGATGGATAATTCCGGGCCGGTTGAGATCGTGGGCAACGGCGAATTTCCGACCACGGGGCTATTCACCACCGCTACCAAAGTGTACTTCGAGGCTACGTATGCCAACGGCGTTAAGCTAATCTGCCAGACGGGCGGCTCGAACACGCGGTTCGAGGGCGCCGATGGCTGGGTGGACGTCAGTCGCGGTGATCTAAAAACCCTGCCCGAATCGCTGAAAAAGGAAATCATAGGCCCTGACGAAATCCACCTGTATCAGAGCCGGGACCATAAGCAGAACTTCCTGGATTGTATCAAGAGCCGAAAGGACCCGATCGCCGGCGCAGAAACAGGGCACCGCTCAGCTACGCTGTGTCATCTTGGCAACATCGCAATGCTGCTGGGCCGAAAACTGAAATGGGACCCGGTGAAGGAACGCTTTATTGGCGATTCGGCAGCGAACAGTATGCTCGCACGGGGTATGCGGGCGCCTTGGCGACTATAATGTTTTATGGAGTCTGATGCCAGAGACGTTGTCAATTATAGTTCTGATGGCAATTCTCGAAATTGCTGTGCCTCAATCGGCCGGAGGAAAAAATACATCGTTAGTTTCCGGGCATTTGCCCGGTCAAATTATCGTAGACCCCGCTAATCCTGCCAAGTTAGTTTACAACAAGGATGACAACGAGGATGGTCGGCTCGACCCTTTTTTTATGTGTGGTCCAGGAGGCCCTGAAGGATTCCTTTATGGCGATATAAGCGGCGGCGATACGCCGGACACCGTTTTGGATAAGATGATCAAACACGGCGGAAATTGTATCTACATGCAAGGAATTCGTTCGCATGGCGGCGACGGAGACAGCGACCAGAATCCATTTATCGACCACGACCCGAACAAAGGCCTGGATCAGAATGTTCTTAACCGCTGGGAGAAATGGTTCCAGAGGATGGAGCGGCACGGGATAGTCATCTATTTCTTTTTTTACGACGATGATGTAGACCTATGGACAGAGGATATAATCAGCCCGGCTGAACGGAGCTACATTCGAGGGATAGTAGACGCCTTCGAACATCATCCGAATCTGATATGGGTTGTTGCTGAAGAATATAGTGAATCGCTCTCTAAGGCAAAGGTAAGCCGCCTCGCCGCCGAAATACGCCAGGCAGACGATTACGACCATATCATTGCAAGTCATCAGCTCCCAAAACTTGCATTTGACCATGCTGATGATCCGATCATAGATCAATTTGCCATGCAGCTTCACTCACGTTCGGGACCGTATCGGGACATTCACCAGAAGTGTCTGGAAGCGCTGGAGAATGCGAAAGGCCGATACAACGTCAATCTGGCTGAACAATACGACTGGCACTCCGAGCTGCTTGTGGCCGGCGACAGAGATGGAGTCCGTAAAGTGAACTGGTCGGCGGCGATTACCGGAGTATACGTCATGCATCTTGGAACCTGGGAGACAGATCGCAATCGTAAACCGCCCACGATAGAAATGTTGGAAGACTACAGAAGATTATATGCTTTTATGGAATCGCTCAACGATTTATCAACCCTTTCACCTAAGGATAATATCGTTCAGTCCGGTACAGCATGGGTTTTGGGAAATGACAATCATTTTATTGCCTATCTGATAAACGGCGGCGGTGTTACATTAGATTTATCCGGTACGGCTGGCCAATTAGCTGTTGAATGGTATAATCCAAGAAAAGGAAATTATGTAGCTGATAGTCCTACAGCCGCCGGGGGCAATCGGGCTTTCACCGCGCCGGACAATAATGATTGGGTCTTACACATTAAAACTTGTGGTGAGCTTGTCGAATCCAAAGGCAGAGAGTAGCATTGTTTCCCTACGGAGGTTTTGAAATGATACGTAAATGGAGCACTATTATCATATTATTGCCTTATATTGCAGGCGCAGCAGCCGCGACGGAATTGGGCGTCAAAGACACCCAGTTTACGTTGAATGGCAAGCCTAAGTTTCTGCTCGGCATCAGCTTCTATGGGGCGTTGGGAGCGCCGGAGCAATCCATAAAACAGGACCTGGATGATATTGAATCCTGTGGATTTAACTGGATACGTGTCTGGGCAACATGGGGAGATGGCATCACGGCGGTGGACAAAAAAGGCGAGCCGCAGCAACCTTACTGGGACAAACTAAAGTGGCTGGTGGCGGAATGTGATCGGCGGGGCTTATTAGTGGACGTGACCCTTTCGCGGGGTTTGGCCGGAGCCCTGGAATTGTTCGAGGCGCACCAGCGGGCGGTGGAGGCGCTGGTGACGCACCTGAAGCCGTATCGTAACTGGTATCTGGACCTGGCCAACGAGCGGAACGTCCGAGATGCTCGGTTTGTTGATTTCAAGGAGCTCCAATCGCTTCGAGACACGGTCAAGCGATTGGATACGAAGCGACTGGTCACCGCCTCACAAGGCGGCGACATCAGCCTTGACGAGCTGCACGAGTATCTGCTGACGGTGCGGGTGGACTTCGTGTGTCCGCACCGTCCGCGCGATCCGGATTCCCCCAGGCAAACGCAAGTGAAATCGCGGCAGTATCTGGCGTGGATGAAAGACATCGGGCGCGTCGTGCCGGTCCATTATCAGGAGCCGTTCCGACGCGGGTATCGCCCGCAGCAGTGGGAGCCGTCAGCGGAGGCCTTCCTGGCAGACCTGAGGCAGGCGATTGCGGGCGGAGCAGCAGGCTGGTGCCTCCATAACGGCGATCAGAAGAATGGCACGGGCGGCAATCCGCATCGATCGTTCGATATGCGCAAAAAACGTCTTTTTGAACAGTTGGATGACCAAGAACGAAAGTTTCTGCAAGAGATGCGCAAGGAAATTGTTGATGATTGAGAAATTGTCTGTACAATTTATGCCGATGAGGCATCCCGGATCGCGATTTATGGCGATCGGCATCCCTGATCGGGACAGGCTGAAACCTGATAACTTTGCATTTCCGCCTTTGCGGAGCGACGTAGCCGCTTCGGCGGAGTCTGCTTGAATTTTTATTTTGGAAGGAGCGACCAATGAAAGGAAATGAGAAGCTGCTCAAAGCCCTCAACGGGCTTCTGGCTGACGAGCTGACTGCGATCAATCAGTACATTGTGCACGCCGAGATGTGCG
>JAFNGF010000382.1 GCA_017885385.1 Planctomycetota bacterium | reverse complement strand
TGCGGGGCTAAATATGTTGTTTAGCCGTCCCCGGCACGGCGACGGTTGCAGTCTTGTTGGCGGTTTCACCGCAGGCTATTCAGGGCGGATTACATAGATATGTCGGAGTTGCTCAACAGGATAATATGTGGTGACTGCATCGAAGTTCTCAGCAAGGTTGCTGAGCCTTTCGCTGATCTTATTTTTGCCGACCCGCCTTTCAATATCGGCTNNACGACGAGGTCGCCGGCGATAAATATGTCGCCTGGACAAGGGAGTGGATGAGCGTATGCAAAAAGGTTCTCAAACCGACCGGCTCGTTCCATATCGCTATAGGCGATAGTTTCGCCGCGAATGTCAAAATCATAGCCGATGAACTCGGACTTTTTATGCGGAACTGGATAATCTGGCACTACACCTTCGGCCAACAGACCAAAAACAAGTTCGCCCGCGCTCATACACACATCTTCTATTTCGTCAACAACGAAAAACATTTCACTTTCAACGACGATGCCGTGCGGATAATTTCAGACAGGCAGAAAATTTACAAAGACAAACGTGCCAATCCTGAGGGCAAAATGCCCGACGACGTATGGGACGAGTATCCCCGTCTTTGCGGCACATTTGATGAGCGAACGAATTTCCCCTGCCAGATGCCTGAGAGCCTGCTCGCCCGCATAATCAGGGCAAGTTCCAAGGAAGGCGACTGGGTACTGGACCCATTCAGTGGATCAGGGACAACAGCGGTTGTCGCTCACAAGTTGAAACGAAAATATACCGGCATTGAGATATCCAAGAAATATGTTCAAGGAACCCTCGAACGCCTTGAACAATCGGAAGGATATCCGGTTGAGGGTGAGGGAGAACGAAAATGGAGTGAGCATTTAGATGCAGAATTGAAATGGTTATATCACGAAAATAAGATACCAAGTGATCGTCTTATATCAGACCCTTACCTACTAGGTTTATTCACAAATAAGTTCAATAAACGAATCGGCGAATATCAACATCCATTTCAACCTCAGGATATTCAAAAACACCTTATTCAACTAAGAAAGGGTGCAAAACTTGGGCCTTTACGTGCCAATATCGAATCATTAAAAGGAAGCATTGCTGATTCTAAGGGGTCACTATGGAAAAGTGGAATGAAAACGACATAGCGAAATTAAAACTGCATTACAAACAATTCAATATACCAAGCGATCAGATTCTCAAGGAAAAAGATACTTTAGAAAAATTCACAGAATGGTTTAACGAAAAATTCACTCCTAACAATCAATTCATCCCTGAAGATGTGGCTGATCAACTTTTAAAATTACGAAAAAGTGGTAAACTTCCCAGGATTAGGAAACAGAAAGCGTGAGCTTCACCCAAAACGGTAGGGTCCGCAAAACAATCTTTCTTTTGGCCGGTTTTATCTCCAGCGCGGTGATGCTGACTTTGGCGCAGCCGCCGATAAGCTGGTGGCCTTTGGCATGGATGTCACTGGTGCCTTTTATTCTTGCCTGCTCGCCGGATGCCCAACCCAGACGCTTAGCCCTTGCCGCCTACATAGTCTCGCTGTGCTACTGGCTGGGCAACCTGTACTGGGTGTTTCCCATCACCATCGTGGGCTGGGCGACCTTCTGCCTATACACCGCCCTGCTTTGGCCGATGCTGGCGCTGTCTCTGCGCTTCTGCCGAGCCAAAAAGATTCCGCTATTTATTGCCACACCCATTTTGGTTGTCGGCGCGGAACGGCTGCAAGGCTTCTTACTAGGCGGCTTTTTCTGGCGGTTTCTTGCTCACAGCCAATATGCCAATATCACGCTCATACAAATCGCGGACATATTCGGCGCAGCGGGCGTCTCTTTTCTTATAGCGATGGTCAACGGCTTGCTGGCGGAACTGATAATTGATGCTCGATGCTTCAAAAGCATCTTCAGAATCAACAATTTGGTGAGAACCGCTTTAGTGAGCGCGGCGGTGATCGCGGCTGTTGCTTATGGGCGCTGGAGAATAAATCAATCGCCGGGTTTTATCACGCAAGGGCCTCTGGTTGCATCTCTCCAGTCGAACATTCCGCAGTCGGTGAAAAAATCGTTTGAGCAGTCAGACAAACTATTTGAAGAATTAATGGAAACAAGTAAGGCGGCCGCCCAGGCCGGGGCCGAACTTATCGTCTGGCCGGAAACAATGGTCCAGGCAACGCTGAATCCGCAGATACTGGCACTATTAGAACCTTCACACGCTTACCTGGCTTTCGACCAGGCCCTTAAAGAGCACGCCAAAGACACCGCTTATGTGCTTGTCGGCGCGTACGGCGGCGGCAAGCCCGAATTCCAGGATGACTCGACTATTCGCCTGGGCGAAAGATACAACTCTGCTTTTTTATACCGCCCTGATGGGACGCAGTCGCCACAGCATTACGACAAAATCCATCTCGTGCCGTTTGGAGAAGTGCTGCCGCTGAGAAAAACTGTGCCCTGGTTTTACAGCTTTCTGATGAAGCTGGAATTCATACCATATCACTACGATTATTCGCTCGACTACGGCAGTGAATATACCGCCTTTGAGATTTCAAATTCGGCGGCGTGGCAGCCTCAAGCGAAGCTTGGGGATGGCGCGGCTGGCGTTTGTAGATTCGGCGTAATAATTTGCTATGAAGATACTATCCCTGCTATCGCGCGGAGATTTGCCCTGGACGAACGCGGGCAAAAGCGTATCAACTGGCTGGTAAATATAAGCAACGACGGCTGGTTTGTCAGATTCAGCGGCGGAAAGGTTCACCCCAGTGCAGAACAGCCTCAGCACGCCGCTGTCTGTGCCTTCAGGGCCGTCGAAAATAGACTGGCGGTGCTGCGAAGCGTGAATACCGGCATAAGCTGCCTGATTGATTCACTGGGCCAAATACGAGACGGCTACACCGCAGCAAGCGGCGATTTTCCGGCCAAAGCAATGGAACGAAAAGGTATGGCTGGATGGTTCGTGGACAAAATGCCGATAGATAGTAGGATTACCTTTTTCAGTAAGTATGGCCAATGGCTGGATTTTTGTTGTACAGCCTGTTTCGTTCTGCTCATAATGTTGATGTTATGGGCAAGATTTAGCAAATCAAGGATAGTAACTCGCTTGGCAGGGTAGCCGAATGAAAAACATGCCCAAGAAAATCTCGAGACTGCCGGCTGCGGCTGTGCTGTTTGGCTGCGTGGTGTTGCTCGTCGTCGGCTGCGATAAGGCATTGCAGACAAATACAGTCTCGCCGGGGGATGTCTCTGTCAACAGTCTTGTACCGGAAGCCTTCCGAATTGTCCAGCAGGGCCTGGCTGACAATGACCCGCAAGTCAGGGCTAATGCCATCGAAGTTGTCGCAGCCACCAAAACGGTTCCCTTGATGCCGAAGGTGCAACGGCTTCTGAGTGACCAATCTGTGCCGGTTAGGTTTTCGGCTATCTTAGCTGTGGGCGATCTAAAGTATGGCCTGGCCGAAAACGAACTGATGCAGCTATTAAAAGACAACGACCCGAACGTGGTCATAGCGGCGGCCTACAGCCTGACCAGGCTCGCCCGCCCGGAATATCTGAAGGTGTTTCAAAACGCCGTCGCCACTGACGACCAGACCGTCAGAGCCAACGCTGCCTTGCTGCTGGGCAAAAGCGGCGACCGCAGCGCGCTTACCCAGCAGGCCTTGTGGTGGACTCTGCGGCGAAAAGATTCCAATGACAAGGTCAGATTCCAGGCAGCCGAGGCTTTGGCAATGTTAGGCGACCAGACCATATATCCGAAGCTGTGGGCCATGCTGATAAGTGCTTACGCCGACGATAGGGTCGTGGGTATAAGAGCGATGGGTGCTCTGGGAACCGAACAGGCCAAAAACGCCTTGATTACTATGCTGGATGACGGCGTGCTGGAAGTCCGCCTTGCTGCGGCGGAGCAGCTCGGCAAGCTCCAGGACCCTATAGGCGAGCCGGAGGTCCTCCAAGTGTTTACAAAGAATCTTACGGCCGGCCTGGATAAAGAGAGCCTGGAGCGAGTCAACGTGCTGACAGCACTGGCAATAGGTCAAATCGGCACAAAACCTCTGACGAAATATCTGCCCCAGTTGCTGAAGGATGAGTCCGGCTTTGTCCGCATCGCCGCCGCCAAGGCGGTTTTCCAGTATGCGATGCGGAGATAGCTTGCGCAACGCCCGCCGTCATTTCCGTGCCCATTGTCCATTCGCAGTGTCCATTTTATTTGGGCTATTTGGCAAAAATAACTTGACCTTTCCTAACTTTAAGCGTAAAATTGTACTATGTACGCTGAAGAGCAAGACTTAGGCTGACATTCT
Organism: Planctomycetota bacterium; assembly: GCA_017885385.1. Lineage (GTDB taxonomy): Bacteria > Planctomycetota > Phycisphaerae > Sedimentisphaerales > Anaerobacaceae > JAFNGF01. Next base: position 1,860 of record JAFNGF010000382.1, on the reverse strand, counting down.
GTAACTTTTGGCAAGTGAGGTTATCGGAACACGTTATGTGTTTGGTGTACCTTGCGATGATTTATCGGGCGTACGGCACGAAGTGTGATGAAAGTACCGGTTAGCGAAAGGAGCTTGCCTTGAGCACCCTTACAAAGATCCTGATAGTCTTGTTGACCGTATGTTCGATCTTTCTCTGCGGCCTGGTTGCAACCTACGTTGCCAACGCTGAGAACTTCAGGCAAAAATATGACCAGGCCTACACCGGCCTGCGGGCCGCACAGGAGAAAGAAAGAAGTGCCGACAAACAATTGAGAGAGAAAATCGAGCAAACCGACCAAGAAAAGGCAAAGTTAAACGAGGAAATCGCCTCACACAAAATAAAGATCGGCGAACTCGGCGCTGAGCTTGATAAGGTCAACAGGACAAAAGACGAGCTGCTTGCGAGAGTCGACAGTTTTGCCGCCATAGTCGAGGGTTTCACCAAAACCAACGACCAGCAAGGACTGCTGCTAAAGAATACAATCGCCAGGCTGGAGACCGTCGAAGCGGACCTTATCAAAGAACGAAGCCAGCATAAAGAAACCAGCAGGGTTCTGCTGGAGAAGATGGCGATAATAGCGACGATGCAGGAACAAGGCAAGCGGCTGGTCGAGGAAAAGACCGAGCTGCAGACCAAGCTGGATCAATTCCTGCGGCAGTACGGGCAGGTCTTCGCCCCGGCCAAGCCCGTCACACCGATAACAGCTAAGGCCCGACCGGCGCCGCCTGTCACCAGGGACATCGGCCTGAAAGGTCACGTAAGGACGGTGGATTTGCAGAACAAAATGGCCGAAATCTCAATCGGCCGGGCACACGGCGTTAAGGAGGCGATGAAATTCCACGTAGTCCGCGGCGACAAATTCATTTGCGATATTCTGATTTTAGACGTTGAACCTGAAAAGGCCGTTGGCATCCTCGACCTGTTACAGCCGGAGCTGCCGCCGCAAGCTGGCGACCAGGTCAGCACTAATTTGTAGCAGGTCAAGGTGCAAAGAACTATCCGACGGGCCTTAATAATTACTGAGGTCGAACGATGAGCCCTAACGGTCAAATACGCGGCCCAAAGGTAATCGTGCGTGACAACCTTTATACGGTGCTTCTGGCCGTAGCGGTCGCGGTAGTCTTAGCTACAGCCGCGTTCGTCGCCTACGAGTGCTACTCTCAGTACGGCACATTTTTCAGGGTGCCGTAGTTAAAACGACTGTTGACGAAGATGCTCTTTGCTATATAAAAAATAGCCAATTCCCAAATCGAGAGGAGCACCCCAAAAACGCCTTTGTCGAGTTTGGGCGGGTGAGAAAGGAGTCGAAAGTGCTGCTGGACACGATCTTTGGCTGGTTCAGTATGGATATGGGCATCGACCTCGGCACTTGCACCACGTTAGTTTGTGTCCGCGATAAAGGCATCGTGCTGAATGAGCCTTCCGTAGTTGCCGTCCGCAAAGGAACCAACATCGTTCTGAACAATGGTGAAGCCGTCGGTCTGGTTGCGCGCGAGATGCTCGGCAAAACGCCCGGCTCGATCACCGCGATAAGGCCTTTGAAAGACGGCGTGATCAGTGACTTTGAGATCACCGAGGCGATGCTGGGCTATTTTATCCGCAAGGTTCACGGACGGGGCGGCATAGTGAGGCCGCGAGTGGTTATCGCGGTGCCCAGCGGAATAACCGCGGTTGAACGCCGAGCGGTGATAGACAGCGCCGAACGAGCAGGGGCTCGCAGAGTCTATCTGGTTGACGAGCCGATGGCAGCCGGTATCGGAGCGGGACTGNATGGATTGAGAGGTGGCGATGTCACCCAGACTTATTATGGCTACCTCGGTCGTTCCGCCGCCGATATC
>JAFNGF010000381.1 GCA_017885385.1 Planctomycetota bacterium | reverse complement strand
CGAAAAGACGTGTGGGCATATCCAGAATCTCGACCTCTACATCGACCAGGCGGGCACAGCCCACCTGCTTTATCTGAAGCGGCCACATCAATATGCGTTCATTCGGGACAAATATTTTCCGGGCGAACCCATATGCCCACACGTCTTTTCGACAGTGTCAATCTCGATTGGCTCGCTAAAGCCGGTGGTTCTGATATTGTCGGTGCAGGTGTAGAACAGCCGACGAAAGACGTAGTCNNCACTGGCTTTTCAGTTTCTCAAATTTGAGCTTTCGCCATTGCTCTACCGGCTCGACAATGTCGCCAATCGCCAGCACGGCAGCGCAGCCATCCCGCAGCGCAACCTGAGGATAACAGGCTCTGATTGGGAATTTGATTTTGTCTTTCTGATGCCAACTGCCCTGTCTGTCACGGTAGGAAACGAATTGCTCGCTGGTTTTGGCATTGATGTTCAAAAGTAGCAATTCGCCATTTGTGCCGTCGGCGGCAAAGCCGCGATAGGAGTGGTCGGTGAAATAGCTGCCGTCGGCCCAGATCGGCTCGTGAGTTCTCGGCATCCTATCCGGACTCTGTGGGTCGAATTCAAGCACCAAAGGCTGACACCGGCCGTACTGAGTNNGCCCAGTCGAAGGGCTCAGGGCAGGCCTGCCGGGCGATAACCGTAGAGCCGTAGCACCACAGCGGCCCGGCGCCGTTGTTGGCAGGCGTATATTGCGTCACCACCTCCTCGACCTGTACCGTGCACTGCACTTTGTCGCTTGCTATTTCTGTTTGCGCGACCGGTACCGCCGCCAGGCAGGTGCAGCAGTTGATAATTGCCCATATCAGCAAGAAGGTTTTCCCTTGCCGGTTCATAGAGCAATAGGATACCAGCTTTTTATGACAAGTGGAACTACTTAAAATGCCGTTTAGCCGTCGCCGGCACGGCGACGGAATAGACCGGCACCTGTAAGGTGTGACTGTTCGACTGCTGCAAAAAGTTGTCGGCGAAATGTGACCCCACGGGCGTTTTTTTTGTTTCTTCAGCAGTGAGGGCCAGATAAACTTGTCCTGAGCTTGTTCGGCTGCGCTCAGGGTAAACTTTGTCGAAGGATTAGATGCTTTCGGGATGAGAGCTTTCCAAGAGCGGCAGTATTAATTTTTTGCGGTCTTTAGGTAAGTGAGGTGAGATTATGAAGGCTTACAAAAGATGTTTCTTTACGGCATTGCTTTTGACGGGATTGTTATTAGTTTCGCCCGAACCAACCTTTGCGAAGGTCAAAGCCTGGCAGGGCACTATCACAATTCCCACTTACGGATGGGCGGAAGATATTAACCCCAAGCTCTGGGCTCTTGAGAGCCAAGTCAAGTTTGCTACTACCGTCAGAGGCACCATCGTTTATCCTTACCCGATGCAGGACCACCTTTACAGGATAAAAGAAAATCGAACCTACAAGGCCCTGTTCCTTGAAAATGAGTACCTGAAGGTCACGTGCCTGCCTGAGCTGGGCGGCCGCCTGCACTCGGTATTCGACAAGACCGAGCAAAAGGAGATGTTTCATTACAACAAAGTAATCAAGCCCGGCATGATAGCGATGCGCGGCGCCTGGATCAGCGGCGGAGTAGAATGGAACGCCGGGCCGCAGGGACACACCGTCACTTGTGTCTCGCCGGTGGATGCGCTTATCGGGCAAAATCCTGACGGCTCGGCGTATTTGGAAATCAGTGATCTGGAAAAGAGCCAGCGAACCCAGTGGACTGTGCGCGTGACTTTGCATCCGGGAAAGGCCTACCTGGATGAGCGGATTCGCATTTTCAATCCTGTAGATGCAATAAGCCCGTACTATTTCTGGAACTGTACCGCCTTTGTGAACCGGCCCGGCACGCGCTTCATTTATCCAATGACGCTCGGAACCGACCACAATGGAGTCACATTCTTCTCCTGGCCCATCCACGAAGGGAAAGATTTATCCTGGCTAAAGAATTATGAAACCTCGGCATCGGTTTTCTCTGTGAGCTGCACCTTTGATTTCTTTGGCGCTTATGACGTGGATATGGATCGCGGTATCGTGCAGGTGGCCGATCACCGAGAGTTGAGCGGGAAAAAAGCCTGGACCTGGGGCACCTGGGACTTCGGCCTGGTGAGCCAAAAGAACCTGACCGACGATGACGGCCCATATATCGAGGTCCAGAGCGGGCCGCTGCCGACACAGTCCGACTACGGAATGTTGCTGCCCAGGCAAGAAATCTCGTGGCGGGAATGGTGGTATCCGGTGCACGGACTTGGCGACGGTTTTGAATACGCAACTAAGGATGTCACGGTTAAGACCAGCCGACAGGATGACGGTCTCCAGTTGCGTATCATCGCGACGGCTGAGTTTCCCGCCGCAACTTGCGCCCTGTCCGAGGGTGGCCGGGAGCTGCTCAGACAATCTGTCGACCTTTCCCCGGCCGGCCCCCAGGTGGTGACGCTTCGCCCGGCGTCAAAGTCGCCGGTCGATGTGACCATTAGGGCAAAAAATGGAGACGTGCTGGCTTCTTTCACTACGCCTTTGCCGATTCCCAAGGTTTCTCCGCCTCAGCGTGCTGAGTTTCTGACCAAATCGGATGAGCAGCTGAGCGTGGAGGAAATGTATCTGAAAGGTCGAAAATTCGACCTGGCGACAAATCGCAAAGGCGCCCGCGAGTACTACGAAAAAGCACTGGCACAGGATGCCCAATATGTGCCTGCGCTGCGGGAGTTAGCGGTGCTTGATATCGAAGCGGGTCNNTCCCGCTGATGGCTTGTCCTGGTACTTCCTGGGCGTAAGTCACTTGAAGCTAAAAAATGCGCTTGAAGCGCTGAACTGCGCTTCCCAGGCGGTAAGATGCCTCGGCACAGCCTCTCTCGGCTACGACCTGGCCGGTCGCGCTTATATGCGTCTGAGGGATTACGCAAAAGCCGTCGATGCCTTTGAGAAGGCCGTGCTGATGAATCCAAATGATGCCAAAGCAAAAGATCATCTGCTGTTAGCCCTGTATGCTGGGGGAAGAAATAGCTCGGCCTACAAGCGCGCCGAAGAAATAATTGCCGAGAATCCGACCGAGATGGTGCCGATGGCGCTTCTTGCCCTTCAAAGCAAGGCCGAGATGGACCGCTTTGTGCGATGGGTACGCGATTCTGTCGGCGAGGGCGAATTTGAAATGTTGCAGACCAGCTTGGTCTTTGCCGAGTTGGGACTGTTGGATGAGGCAACAAGGCTGCTTGCTGCGACTTGCGTTGAGGCTGTTCCGCAAGAGAAGTGCGGTCCTTTGCCTTTATACTACCTGGCTTATTTTAGTAGCTTGCAGCAGGCGGATGAGACGCCCGCCAGGGCCTACCTAAAGCAGGCTGCTGCCACCTATAAGGACTATGTCTTTCCTTCCTGCCCGGAAGAGCTTGAAGTGCTGCGATATGCGACCCATGAAAATCCCGGTGACGCATACGCGTATCTTCACCTGGGAAATCTTTATGGGCATCTTGGCCGGCTGGATGAAGCTGCTCAGCACTGGCGAAAGGCCGGCGAGCTAAATCCGTCCTTGAGCATTGCGCTGCGCAATCTCGGCCTTTATGCCTGGGCAATAGAAGAAGACCTGGCCAAAGCAGAACAGCTTTACCGCAAAGCCATCGCCGCTCGATCAGGTGACCAGACGCTGTATCGTGACCTGGCGGATATTCTGCTGGCGGCGAAGAACCGGCCCGAAGCGATCAAGGTGCTTGAATCCACCCCTGCTTCCGTAGGGGCAGGCTTGCCCCCGCAAGAGCGGGGGATGCGGCGTGCGGACGTCATTATTATGCTCGCCCAGGCTTATCTTGATGAGCGAAGATATGCTGACTGCATCGATTTGCTGGAATCGACGCCGTACTTTGTCAACTGGGAAGGCCAGACAATCACGTGGGACATTTTCCACAAGGCGCATATCGAGCGAGGCCGGCAGCGTTTTGAGGATGGAAAGTTCGAGGCGGCTTTGCAGGATTTCCAGGCGGCTCTGACGTATCCAGCCAATATCGGCGTCGGCCGATCGAACAAACCTCAGGAAGCAGACGCCCAATACTGGCGAGGAAAAGCGCTGCAGGCTCTTGGCCGACTGGAGGAAGCGCGCTCAGCCTGGCAGGCGGGCGCCGCCGGCCCGGAAGGCTCCAGCCAGCAGAATAAATACCGCGAACTCGGCAAAGAGGCCCTTTCGGCGCTAAAGTGATCCGCTGGCGGCTGCGCTTCATACTTGTAGGTAAAGATGATAATTGTCATTGCGAGCCCGCCTCGTTTGGCGGGCGTGGCAATCTTATAAGCGGCCCGAGAATGAGATTGCTTCGTCGGCCTTTGCCTCCTCGCAATGACGACGGACGGTTTGTCATTGCGAGCGAAGCGTGGCAATCTCCAATCCTACCCGTCGTCATTTTTTTCTTGAAAATCCCTCCGCAACCGTCTAAATTGATAACTAATCGTGAGAGCGCACCTTTGATTCGTGGCGTAGGGTGGGCTGTGCCCACCAGTATCCGTGGGACGGGCTTCAGCCCATGCGGTCGGTGAAATATTATCAGCATGGGCAGGAGACCTGCCCATCCTACAGAGCTTGTGAGATACGGTGCACGAGATGCAAGATACGCAAAAGAAGCCGAACCGCCGGCTCGCACTCGGACGCGGCGTGCATGACGCCGGTGAGGCTTTCGTTAGAGCGAGATAGAACGGTGACTCCGGAAATATGGTCTTTGGCACTTCAGTTATGGGGGCTTCTTGTCACAGCGATCATCGGTCTTAAGACAGGCAAAATAAAAGCCTCTACTATTTCTGGAGTTATATTGATGGCTGTCGTAAACTTCGTGGCTCAGACGATTATCGCTGGCGATGGCGCTGGCGCTTGTGTTGGATTCATCGTTTTGCCGTGCTATGGTGGTGTAGTAGCGTGTCTGGCAGCGGCCATCTCAAAGAAGTTATGGCCGCCAAAGGACTCGGACGCGGGCACGAAAGCCAATAATGATTCCGACCTGAAATCTTAGCCCGCACCATCTAACCAGTCGCTCCACTCAGGTCCTTCTTCGGATTCACCTTCGGAGGGCCGATGAGTTCAAACATTCGGTGCTGCCGGTCCATTTCCCAAGCTGTGATTCTCTGGGCAAAGGAGGGTCTTGGCGCTATAATTACCGCTTGAAGAGTGGATCAGGGCGATTACGCAACCAGCAAAGCAGGACGGGCAACGTTTTTGCTAAGGGCGGTCTACGGTGGAAGAGTTCGTTGGAGAACAGATTGAAGTCGAAAAAGCCGAGACGTCTCCCCGGCCCGTACGCTTTGCGTGGCGAGGCCAGAATCACGATGTGGCGAAAGTGCTCCATGAATGGGTCGATAAGGGATTCGGCGGTATTCCACCTGGCAGCCGAAGATGGTACAATCGCCGACACCGTCGCCATTACGTGGTCAAAGATGCAGACGGCCAGGTGTTTGAAATCTATTTGGACTATGCCAATCGCCAGAAACGAACCTGGTGGCTGCTGTATAGGTTGGCGTGAGCAGGAGATGGTATGGACCTAAGTTCCGCCGGGATACATACGAATTTTACTGCACTGGACTGGTGCATTGTGGTCGGCTACGTGATTGCGGTGCTGGCGGTCGGCGTGTACGTCAGGAGGTATGTCACCAACGTCACGGACTTTATCATCGCCGGTCGCGGCCTGAAGACCTTTCTCGGCGCTGCCACGATGACCGCGACCGAGCTGTGCCTGGTGACGGTTATGTATTCCGCCCAGAAGGGATTCGTCGGAGGCTTTGCAGCATTTCATATTGCTTTGGCTGCCGCCGTTGTGACACTGCTGGTTGGGCTGACCGGCTTTATCGTTGTGCCGCTTCGGCGTATGAACGTGATGACGATCCCGGAATTTTACGAGAAGCGTTTCGGGCGAGACGTCCGCATTCTGGGCGGGGCAATCCTGGCCTTCTCCGGCATTTTGAATATGGGCATGTTCATCAAAGCCGCGGCGGTTTTCATCACCTGCATTACCGGAATGACCTCCCCGCTTGAGCTTAAGATGATAATGACCGCTTTGCTGGCGGTGGTTATCGTCTACACCGTCTTGGGCGGAATGGTGTCAGAGGTGGTGCTGGATTATGTTCAGTTCGTGGTGCTGACCTTCGGCCTTTTGCTTGCGACACTGCTGTCGATCAGAAACCTCGGCTGGAGCAACATCGTTGAGACGGTATCTTTATTGAAAGGTAGAGCCGGTTTTGACCCGTTTGACACCGAAGGCTTTGGTCCGGCTTACGTGGTGTGGATGTTCATCCTGGGCCTGGTCAGCTGCGCAGTCTGGCAGACAGCGGTGATTCGCGCGTGCGCTGCAAAAGACACTACTACGGTCAAGCGCCTTTATATGTGGTCTTCCATCGGATTCCTTATGCGTTTTCTGCTGCCTTACTTCCTGGGAATATCTGCTTTGGTTTATATCTCCCAGCACGGAGCCCTCAGGAGTATTTTCATGCCCGCCGGCGGTCCGGCTGACCCGCAGGTCACGCTGATGGCGATGCCGGTATATTTAAGCCAGATACTTCCCGCCGGTCTTATTGGAATCATCACCGCGGCAATGCTGGCTGCTTTTATGTCCACTCACGACAGCTACCTGCTGGTCTGGAGCTCGGTGCTTACCCAGGACGTGGTGGCGCCGTGGTTTAAGAATGGACTTTCATCGAAGGTACGTATGACGCTGGTGCGGATATTCATCGTTTGTATCGGCATCTTCGTCCTGGTCTGGGGCCTGTGGTATCCTTTAGGCGAGGACTTGTGGGACTATATGGCTATTTCCGGGGCTATTTACTTTACTGGCGGCATTGCACTGCTGGTTATGGGAATCTACTGGAAGCGGGCCAGCCGGGTGGGAGCTTATCTTGCCCTGATTGCAGGTTTTGGTGCGGTTCTGGGATTGAAGCCTGTGCAGGCCTTTGTGAGAATAAACGTTGCCAGCGAAATTGTCGGGCTGAGCGTTATTGTGATCGCAACTGTCTTGATGGTGCTTGGTTCGTTAGCTTTTCCTGATCGTGGTGCTTCGGCCGGGCTTAGGAGTGGGCAGAGATGAGTTTCTGGGTACAATTCTGGTCGTGGTTTTTTTTCATCAGTCTTGCGCTTTTTGTTATTCTGGCAGTCGTTGTTTTGGTCGGAGGTTTCCTGAATATCCGATCGCTTTTCAGGACCCTTACCAAGCAAGCTGGTGCCCAAGAATCAGCCGGAGCCAAGGCAGATAAGGCCGAGAAGCTGCCATGACCAGGCGTGAAAGGCTGATGGCCACTTTGCGCGGCGAACCGGTGGACCGGCCGGCGGTTAACTTCTACGAAATAGGCGGATTCCAGATCGATCCATCCGATCCGGACCAGTTCAACGTCTACAATGACCCATCCTGGCAGCCGCTGCTGCAATTAGCGGAGGAGCAAACCGACCTTATCCGTATGCGCAGCCCGGTCAGGCCCCGCTCACATGAAGTCGAGGGCGTGCCTGACAAGTCAGAGGCAGAAACTCGGCGGGCCGAATTCTTCAAGATAGAAAAATATGAACAGAACGGGTCCCGTTTCAAGCGAGTAACTTTGAATATCGCCGGCAGGATTATGACGTCACTTACTCGCCGCAGTCCTGAAGTTGACACGGTGTGGACGGTGGAGCACCTGCTCAAGGATGTAGACGACCTGAAGGCATATCTGAAGCTGCCTGACGAGATTTTCGCCGAGCAAATGGATATAGCCGGCCTGGTCGAAGAAGAAAATAAGCTCGGCGGCCGCGGCATCGTCATGGTCGATACCGAAGACCCCATCTGCGCGGCGGCGTGCCTTTTCAGTATGGAGGACTTTACCATTGTCGCCTTGACCGAGCAGAAACTTTTCCATCGTCTGCTGGAAAAGCTCGCCCGGCATATACATAATAGGACTGAGAAAGCGGCGAAGGCGTTTCCCGGCCGCCTGTGGCGGATATACGGGCCGGAATATGTCACCGAGCCTTACCTGCCGCCGCGTCTTTTCAAAGAGTACGTAGTGCAGTACACCGGCCCGATGGTAGAGACTATTCAGAAATATGGCGGTTTTGCCCGGATTCATTGCCACGGCAGGATTCGTGCCGTTCTTGACTACATTGCCGAGATGGGGGCAGATGCGATTGACCCTATCGAACCGCCCCCACATGGGGACGTAGAGCTGGCCGATGTGCGCCGCAAGTACGGCAAGGACCTGGTTCTTTTTGGAAATCTGGAGATTGCAGACCTGGAAAGCATCGAGCCGGCAGATTTTGAAAAGACCGTTGAAAAGGCCGTTATAGCGGGGACAAGCGGTAAGGGAAGGGGCTTTGTTCTGATGCCGTCGTCGGCGCCGAACGGACGGAAAATCACGCCCGGAACGATGGCCAACTATGAAACGATGGTTCGGCTGGCAGCCGGGTTCCGCCTATAACATGCACGTTTATAATGGCGTCGCATCGAAGACCAGCACCTCAAAAGGCTTCAGCTCAAACGTGTGCTCTTGGCCGGCAGATAGCACAATTGCTGCTTTGTCGGCATCGTTCTGCCAGGGACTTTTCAAGGAGTACTGCGATGCTGCGCCCGGCGGCAGCTCGAAGGCTTTGCCGATGTCGAGCGTGATTCTGCCGGGCTTATCGTGAGGATTACGCAGTGACATGATGCCTTTGCGGCGAGACCAGGATGCCCAGCCGTAAATCTCGCCCTTAGCCGGATCGCCTCCTATCCAGTGTGTATCCACCAGCACATCCGAATTGTCGCGGGACCACTTTGCCGCCTCTGCCAAAGCATCCCAGGTCTGCGAGTCCAACAAGGACGGCGTGATATACAGTTCCTGGCAGTTGGTGCCGCTGGCAAAAAATGCCCGAATGTCTTCGACCAGGCCGTTAGGTTCGTTTGGAAGCCCGTGATTGGCGAACATAACGCCCTGGGTCATAAGCGAGTTGAGCGGATACAATGGCGCCCGGCAGACGACATTGTGGTAGGTTTCGTTGTCGCGGTAGGTGACTTGCTGCTGCCGCTTCGAGCCCCAGCCGAACGTACCCCAATCTGAGCCGGCGCGCCAGGTCGAGTCGCAGTACCACAGCCAGTAGGGTGACGACCAGGTGCCGGTCGTGACATTCACAAACAGGTCCGCTCTTGCGGCGCGCAGGTCCGTAATAAGTCGCAGCAGGGCGTTGATATCCTGGGCGAATTCGGCAGGTACGCCGGTAGGCGTTCCGCCCGTGCCGATGCCGTCGAACTTGAAGTAGTTGAGTCCGTACTCGCGGATCATATTCAGGCATACGTTGCGGAACCGGGCGTAATATTTTGGACCAGCCAGCGAGAAGCCGCTCTTGTTTGTTTCAAAACTCTCCTGGAGGCCGTACTTCATCCTTTCCTGTTTTGCCTGCCCGTAGCCGCCCCACGGAGAAAGCCAGGCCCCCAAAGCCGAAGCGTATTTGCTCGCCGCCTGCTGCAGCGGGGTAAAGCCGTTAGGAAAACCCTCGTGAAACTGCCACAAAGAGGCGGTGTTGTCCCACCCGTCGTCCAGGACGAAAGAGTCCATAGCTACGTTTCGCCGCCCGATCAGTTCAGTGCCGAATAGTTCCATCACGTGCAGAAGATCCTGCTGCTGTATTTTTTCGCCCCCATAGCCGATGTCGTACCAGCTATTGTAATGCAGGAATGGCCTGTATGGCTGTGCCCGCTCGCGCTCGATGTAATATAGAAATCCCCGGCGTAATTGCCCTTCGGGCACAACACCGATAACTGAGCTTTGCACCCATTGTTGTCCCGGTCCTATTAGCGCGTCGCAGGGTAGGGTACAGCGCAGGGTCGGCGGCTCTCCCGGCAGAATTTGGCTCTTGGATAGAGGATGCTCGTATGCGAAGAACATATTGCCCGCGACTACGGGCGAGCCATCCACCGTGCCCATTATTTTAGCTGCCGGTGCTATCAGCTCCAGCAGCACGATTTCTTTGACGTGGATCGGCTTATTTGCCACTGTCACGACCGTCTGCTGCCGGACATAGTTTGAGCCATCTCGCAGAATTGCCCGCCATTCGACCTGGAAGTCACCGCCGGGAGAGACCAGACTTACGGTGATTTGTTTTCCGCCGAGNNGGCTGCAAATTGGCTAACTCAGGCTCGCCAACGATCTTCAAATCCGAGGCCTTTAGTATCCGGCCGTCCTCCCAAATGAGTTGAAGGCATTCAGTCTCCGGAGTGTAGGGTATGCTCCGCGTACCGCTTTTCTTATCCGTCACATTCTTGAGCTTGAGCCGACCTTGCGAAATGTCCCAGGCGCATGAGACCACGTTGTTTTCCAGGATAAGCTCACTTTTGCTGGCCCGACCTTGCGCATCGCCTGGCGCCGGGCCGGGAAAATCAAGCCCTGCCTCGGCAGTTATGCACGTGCTGAATGACGATAGAGCCAAAACCACAGCATATAAGAACGTGTGATTTTCAATTTTTTCGCACATCTTCAGCCCCTTACATGTCACGAAGTTTTGACTTATCGGAATAAACCTTTTCATGTTCTGATATCGTGATTATACTTTGCCATTCGAGAAATAGTCATTGTAAAAAAATCCGAATTCTGGAGGCAGTTTTAAGATGAAGATAAGTGCAAGCTACTGGATGTTCGAGGGCGGACTGGAAGCCAAAAAGCCAATAGCCCAGGCTATGAGAGAGGCGAAGATTTTAGGATTTGAGGCCATCGAGCTTGCGATAGCCAGCCGAGGCGTTCTAACGCACCGGGCCAGCCGGTCGCAGTGCGAAGATATTGCAGCCGGCGCACAAAAAATCGGCATCGAAATTTCGAGTGTCGCCTCGGGCGAAAGCTGGACTTGTTCGCCAGCCGCCAATGATCCCGATGTCAGGAAGAAAATAGTTGATTTTACGGGCAAGGCCCTGCAGGTAGCCAAATGGCTGGGCACCGATGCGTATCTCTTTGTGCCCGGCGCCGTGGACGTTTTCTTTCTGCCCGATGCCGAGGTGATCTCCTACGATGTCTGCTACCAGCGGGCAAGCGAAGCGGTCAGAGAGATTCTGCCGGCTGCCCAAGAGACCGGCGTCACATTATGTATCGAAAACGTCTGGAATAAGTTTCTGCTGAGTCCGCTGGAGATGCGCAACTTTATCGAGAGCTTCGACTCGAAATTCGTAGGCGCCTATTTTGACGTTGGCAACGTTTTGCTAACCGGCTATCCGGACCACTGGATTCACATCTTAGGTGAGCGAATTAAGCGTGTGCACGTCAAGGATTTCAAGCGTTCGGTCGGCACTGTGGAGGGCTTCGTTGATTTACTGGAAGGTGACGTAGATTTTGCAGCGGTTAAGAAAGCTCTCGCCGACATCGGCTACGATGGCTATGTCACGGCTGAGATGCTGCCTTGGCAGCGCGGCAGACCCGAAAAAACCGCCCAAGCCATGAAAAAAATCTTCAAATGATGCGATTGGAGGCTGTCGGAGTGATTGGCTTTGGGCATTTGCTGAATGCAGGCAGTTTTTCTAAAAAATTGCGTTTTTCGTCCTGGAAACGCTGACTTGCGGTCCAATTTTATGCCCCAGCACGGGCAAAACAGGCTCGAAANNCCGGCTGAATCTGTGAAATCTGTGGTTATAAAGGAGATTTGTATGAAGTTTGAAAGTCAGCTGCTAAAAGGGATCGCTCCTGTGGTTGTGCTGGAGATTCTGTCTCGCGGCCCTATGTACGGCTATGAATTAAGCCAGGCTATCGAGCAGCGGAGCAAGGAGGTCTTGACGCTGGGTAAGGGAACACTGTACCCCTTGCTTTACAACCTGGAGGCCAAGAAGCTGGTAAGGGGCAGATGGGAGACGGCCGAATCCGGCCGCCGGAGAAGATATTACTCGATCACCGGTAAGGGCGAGCATGAGCTTGCCAGCCAGAAAGCGCAGCTAAAAGGACTAACCGCCGGACTGAATCTTGTCTTTGGCGGAGCGCTTACAACGGCGTAAGCTATATTTAGCCCCCAGTTTCACTGGGGGTTCGCCTGCGGGAATTCAATACACGAGGTCACTATGGCACAGACATGCAAGAACAACGACTTGAAGAATCTGCCGCCCAGCGTTTGCGAGCTCATTAGACTTGTGATGAAGAAGATGCGCTATCGCAGGAAAGTCAGGCAGAATGTTCAGGAAGAATTGACGGCTCATTTCGAAGATGAGCTAAAAGCGTGTACAACCGACCAGGAACGCCGGACAAAGGCTCACCAGTTGATTGCCGAGTTCGGCGATCCGAAATTGCTGGCTGTCTTGCTGCGCCGGGCCAAGAAGCGCTGCCGGCCGCTGTGGCGGACGATCGTTGCCAGGACTTTTCAGACTGTCGGCGTCCTGGTTCTGTGCTTGATCGTTTATAGTATGTGGTTTATGTCGGGTAAGCCGACCATTCGTGTCGACTATTTGGCTCAGTTGAACCAGATGAGCCGTCCGCCGCTTCTTGACCAAGATAACGCCTGGCCGCACTACGAAAGAGCCGTCAGTCTCTATGTGCAGCCGCACGAAAGAATATCCAAGCTAATAGGACACTCGGAGCAGGATTTCAAGCTGAGTCTTCGATTCAGCGACCCTTCGGCGGGCTCAGGGCAGGCTCCTTCGGCAGGCTCAGGGCAGGGTCCTTCGGCAGGCTCAGGGCAGGGTCTGAGCGAAGCCGCACAAAGCGCAGTTCGCAAATGGATTGAGCAAAATGAATCTCACTGGGGGGCTTTCACTGCTGAGCAAAAGCAGCTGCTTGAAAACTGTCTTCAGGATGGATTGGTGCCTTACCCTCGTAAGAGCCGTCCATACGGAGAATACAGGACTCTTGATTCGGCTCTTGCGGGTGTCATCCTGGGAATGGAAATAGCGTCAGCAGAGGATTTAGACGAGCTACAGAGTCGTCTGAGTAGCCGAGTTATCGAGCTCGACCCCAATGATCGGCGTGACACCGAAATAGCGAAGTGGTTCGAGCAGAATACGTCGCCCAAAGACCTTGAAACCGGTATCGAAGTTGGGGCCCTTAAACACTGGATAGAAAATCCGCTGCCTCCTGGAAAGACTTTATTTGAAAGTCTATTTCCTTTTGCGCAGAAATTGGTTGCCAAATGGATCCAGGACAACGAGCCGGCCTGGCAAGAGTTTGAAGCTGGGAGCTCTAAGGCATACTGCTACAGAGAACATCAGTATAGCTCCGAGAATCCAAATGATAGATTGCTGCTGAGTGTCACTTCGCCCCACTTACTGGCTCTGAGAAGTCTGGCCAGGCTGGGCATTTGGCGGGCGCGGGCGGCCGTTAGCGGGGTCGAGGCCCGGCAGGCAATCCAGGATTCTCTTGCCGTCACCCGGGCCGGCAGCCATTGGCAGGGCAAAGGAACGCTTATCGAGCAGCTCGTGGGATTGGCAATCAGTAGACTCGGCCACGAGCAGATACTGCGCCTTGCCCAGGGACAAAATCTCTCAGCGACGGATCTGAAAGAGTTGCATCAGCAGTTGGCGCAGATTTATCCACAAGGCTACAGACTCGTCGATATAGAAATTGAAAGATTGTGGTTCCTCGATATCGTCCAGCACGTATTTACTGACGGCGGACCAGGTGGCGGCCATTTGGTTCCCAGCCGGTGGCCCCAGCTCACAGGTGAGACCCCATCTGCTGCCGAGAGTGAATTGGGAATATTTATGCCTTTTTATACAGGCGCGAGCATGGTTCATGCTCGGCGAGATAGCACCGTCGCCAAGTTTAACGAGCTATTCGATAAGGTTACCGAGGTTGCAAAGATGACCCCTTATCAAAGGCACGTGCGCAATCTCAGGTCAGATGCCTTTATTTCGGCGGTGACAAAGTACCGGTATTTTCTGATTGGTGTTTTCATGCCGCCTGTGGACCGAGTGTCTCAGATGGGATATTGTGACAAAGCGTCGCATCAGGCGACATTGGCAATTCTGGCACTTAAACGGTGGCGGCTCGAGAAAGAGCAGTACCCAGCCAGCCTTAGCGAGCTGGTCGCCGCCGGGTATCTGAGAGAGCTGCCGATGGACCCATACAGTGATAAGCCGTTAATTTACAGAAGAACCGATGACGATTTTGTTCTTTATAGCGTGGGGCCGAACTTCACCGATGACGGCGGTAAGCCTGGCACGGGCCGCCAAGGCCAGCCCAGGAAATGGACCGACAACGGCGATACCCTCTTCTGGCCCGTGCTCGAAGCTAAGGCAAACAAGTAGCAGCGTTTCAAAGAGCGTTTTCAACGAAGTGACGCAAGTGATTCTTAGGCTCGTTCTCCGACCTATTTGAAGAAAGCCTTGCAGTCCTTTTTCACGCCTCATATCATATCCTGCGCTGTATTCAAAAAAGGCAGGGTGTGCTCCGCACATCAAGCCAGTTAATCCAGAGGAGATAGGTATGGTTTCTGGACGATGTCCTTTGCATTGTGATGGGCGTCGCGCGGTAACTCGGCGGGATTTTTTGCACGGTTCGGCTGCATTTCTTGCCGGGGCATCACTCGTGAGCGGCTGCGCATCGTTGTGGCAGCGAAGCGCTCCGGTGCGGCCTATCCATCCGTGCGGGCCGGCCTCGAAATATGTGCCGAGCGTAAAGGCGGCGTTTGTCCGCCGAAAAGAAGATTATGGCATGTTGTGGCCGGGCGCGGTTTATGACGGCGAAGCGGCCAGTGCTAAATATACCACGCAATTGGATCAGGCTGCCCAAAAACTGGGTGTGAAAGTGGATTTGAGGCCCGAGCCGATCTACAGCGCCGCGGAAGCCGATGCCTGGTTGGCTGAAGCGAAGGCTGCCCGCGTCGATGGGCTGATGCTGCTGCTTTTAGACCGCCAGCAGCACGCCTGGCCTACGGCGCAAAAGGCGGTCGATACCGGTATCCCGACCGTTATCTTTTCACCGCTGGGCACATCGTTCACCACCAACACCGTGCAACTGGCAAATAAGCCCGGCTGCGTCATTTATTCCACCGATGATTTCCGCCAGGCAGCGTTTGGTTTGAAGATGCTCAAGGCAGGAGCCAAGATTCGCCATACGCGGTGCGTTGTGCTCGTGGGCAATAGGAGATTTGACTCGTCGATGGCCGACCTGGGCATCGTTTTGCGGTACGTGCCGGCCAAGACCTTCCTCGACCAATATCGTGCCACGCCCGATACAGACGAGATTCTCGCTATGGCCGAGGAATATATTGGCCGTGCCCGGCGACGCAGAGGAGCAACCCGGCAGGATGTTATCAATGGCATCAGGAGCTATGTCGTGGCACAAAACATCCTGCGGCGCGAAGAATGTGACGCGATTACGATGGACTGCCTGGGTGCCCTGGGAAAGACCGAAGTAAGTCTGCCGTGCATAGCCTGGTCGCGGATGAACGATGACAGGATTCCCGCCGCCTGTGAAGCCGACCTCGGTGCGGCTGCCTCGCATATCATTGTGCAGTATTTATTCGACCGGCCGGGCTTTCAGCAAGACCCTGTCGCTGATACCGTGCACAGCGCCATCATTGGGGCACATTGCTCCTGCCCGACACGGCTGAATGGTTTTGAAAAGCCGCCCGAGCCGTTTGACATAGTCCATCACCACGGCAACCGCGATGCGGTGCCGCGCACTTTATGGCGGAAGGGACAGCGTGTCACCATCCTCGATGTTCTGCCCCGCGACGAAAATGCGGGCCGCAAAACGAAGCTGCTGATCTCAGCCGGCACTGTGCTGGATAATATCGATGTGCCGCCCTCAGGCGGATGCGTGGTCTCGGTGAGAGTGAAGTTCGATGGCGACCAGCCGGTTCTTAGTTTTCCCGGCTTCCACCAGGTTTTCTTCTACGGCGATTACAAACGCCACCTTGTGGAGTTCTGCCGGTTATTCAGCTTCGAATCCCAGGTCGTTTAGTGTTTAGCCCCCAAATTTATTTGAGGGTCCGTTTGGGCGTCTCCGTACACGGGCGACGGCATCAATCTGGACTTCACGGTGGCCGGGCGGTACGAATGTTCGCAGCAGGTCGGCTTTCGCGAAGATTCTGCTAAACATCGGACGTCCCGGACCATATAATGTTCACGTAGTTTGGTGGTCAGGTATAGACAGGGGCACTTTGTAAACCAATTGTTAAGGAATCTCCAAATGAAAGGCGACAGAGGTTTTTCAGAATCAAATTGTGGTTTGAATCGGCGCGAATTTCTTGGCGGCTGTGCGGCGTGTGCGGCGGGACTCGCGGGCCTGTCGGCTCTGGGCGTAAAATCGGCAGCGGGTCAGGCGCCGTATCCAAGCGAGAAAGCTAAGATCCGCCTCGTCTTTACGCNNCCGCAAAAAAGAGCTTACCGAAAAGCTCCGCAAAGGCTGTCCGGGTGTAGAGTTCCTGCCGGCCACGGTCCACAATGTAGAAGAGGCCAAGAAAATCCTCGAGGCCGACAAGGAAGTGGACGGGTATCTAATCTATATGGTAGGCATCTGGACCGGCGCACCGCAGGCAATTGCCGCGACAGGCAGACCCACCATATTTGTGGACGATTTCTACGGCGGGTCGGGCGAGTTTCTGGTCGCGTATTCGGCGGCCAAACGGAACGGCTGGAAAGTGGCGGGGGTTTCATCGTCGAATTTTGACGATGTGATCCAGGCCGTCAAGTGCTTCGAGTGCCTCAAAAAGCTCCGCTCGTCGGTGATACTGCGTGTGGGCGGCGGATTCGGCTGTTCCGAAAAGGGCGTCGAGGAAGTATTCGGGACCAAAACCGTGCCCGTAAACTACGACTCGCTCAACGAGCTTTACGATAAGGCCGACCGGGCCGAGGCCCAAAAGTGGGCCAAGCGATGGATTGACGGGGCGGAGAAAGTGGTGGAGCCATCGCGAGAGGAAATTGAAAAGTCGGGCGCTATGTATCTGGCGATGAGCGATCTGATGCGGCAGAATAAGGCCCAGGCTATTACGATGAACTGCCTGGGCGGATTCTATGGCGGACATATCAAAGCCTATCCGTGCCTGGGCTTTTTCCAGCTCAATAACGACGGCTACGTGGGCGCCTGCGAATCCGACCTCACGTCCACCATCACGATGCTGCTGATGAGCTATCTTGTCGGTCGGCCCGGCTATATCTCCGACCCGGTTGTCGATACAGCCAAGAACCAGATTATTTACGCCCATTGTGTCGCGCCGAATAGGGTCTTTGGCCCCGATGGTCCGAGCAATCCTTACCACATTCGCAACCACTCTGAGGACCGAAAAGGTGCAGCCGTGCGCTCGCTGATGCCGCTGGGTGAGATGACAACCACGCTGGAATTTAACCCCGATGCGCATAAGGTGGTAATCCACCAGGGCAAATCCGTTGCCAACATCGATGAGGATAAGGCCTGCCGAACCAAGTTAGCTGCCGAGGTGGTAGGGGACATCGATAAGCTGCTTTCCTTCTGGGACACGTGGGGCTGGCACCGCGTCACTTTCTACGGTGACTTGAAGCGACCTGTCCAGAACATCGCGGCTTTACTCGGCTTTGAATTGATACAAGAAGCATGAAATTTTGGGCACACGCCGGGCACAGGAACCGGCGGGAAAACCGCCGGCTAAATCCGGCATACGTCTGGCGGACAAATATTTAGCCCCGCAGCTCGTTGCGGGGTTGGAGCGCCGCCTTGCGGGAACGCCCACGCGGGGTTCGTTCTTGCACAGCCCTTATTGGTTAAAGCGGGAATGTTTGGTCGGCAAGCTGTGTATGCGCCTTCAGTCGGTCTTTATACGAAAGCCGAGCAAACTCTGTGTTCGATTCGCTTGCTCGGCCCAAAGTCAAAGAGAGAAAATTCGCGGCAGCTGTATTCACGGGTTCTTTGTGAAGCGCTGGGCTTTGCGTATGCGCCGACGATTTCTTTCTGAAGGTTTTTCGTAGTAGGCAATGCGTTTCATGTCCCTGACTAAGCCTTCTTTTTCGCACAGCTTCTTGAAACGCTTCATCATTTGTTGAACTGATTCACCGGAACGCGATTTAACTTTTAGCACTAACAGCCTCCTTAAAAAACTTAGCGATTAAAGCGACTACAAGACGCAAGGTTATTTCTTAGTTCGTCAGAAATTATGGCGTTGTTAATGTAGTTTAAGCGGTCTATTCTTTCAAGTCAAAAGAAATCTTGACCTTGATCCTCGATCCCCGCCGCTCGATTCCCGCCGGGATTGTGCGCCCAGCCGCCGGCGACCGGCATCGGGTATCGCCGTCGGGCATCGGCAATCGCAGCCAGGCTGCTCAAAATTCACGAATATTTCGGCTCTATTGAGTAATATGGGCAAATATGTTAGAATAATAACGCAGTTTTGGAGGTGCATTTTAGTTGGAGAAACTTCGCGAGACTCTGCGAGTCAGAAAAGAGCGGGCTATATTGGTGGCGGCCGTCCCGGGCGGTGCCGGCCAGGCGGATGATTTAGCTGAGCTTACGGCTCTGGCGCAAAGCGCCGGCGCAGTTGTCGTAGATAGATTCCAGCAGAAAATCCGCAGCATACGTTCTGCTACGTACATCGGAAAGGGTAAAGCCGACCAGCTTGGCGAAAGAGTCAAGCGGTTCAAGGCCGATGTGGTGATCTTCGACAACGATCTTTCGCCGGCACAGATTCGCGAGCTTGAAGAGATCGTCGGGATTAAAGTTCTGGACCGAAGCGAATTGATTCTGGACATTTTTGCCACGCGGGCAAAGACCAAGCAAGCCATGCTGCAGGTGGAATTAGCGCAGCTTGAATACACCTATCCGCGATTGACGCAGATGTGGCCGCACCTGGATACCGTAACGGGGGCCGGCGGAGCAACGGGCGTGGGCGTCGTCGGCGGCATCGGCACTAAAGGTCCCGGCGAACAGCAGCTGGAAATCGACCGCCGATTGGTCAAAAGACGAATCGTTGAGCTTAGGCGAGAATTGGCCAACATCGACAGACGCAGGGTCCGCGAGATTACAGCAAGGCGGGGCCTATTTAAGATATGTATAGTCGGCTATACCAACGCCGGCAAAAGCACACTGCTGAACGCACTCACCAACGCCGGCGTCCTTGTCGAAGACAGGCTCTTTGCCACGCTGGACACGCGAACCAGGAGGTGGTCGCCCGCTCGCGGGGTGGAGGTGCTCATCAGCGACACAGTCGGCTTTGTAAAAAATCTGCCTCACCAACTTGTCGCTTCCTTCAAGGCCACGCTGGAAGAGACCGTCAACGCTGATTTGCTTGTGCATATTATTGACGTCTCGAGCCCGGACGTCCTAAAGCAGATCGAATCTGTAGATGCGGTTCTGGATGAGATCGGGTGCGGCGATAAGCCGATTTTGATGCTGCTCAATAAAGTTGACAACCTCAAAAACTTGAGCCAGCTGGAGATGCTGCAGACGGTATTTGCCGATGCGGTTGCCATATCTGCCAAGACCGGCTTTGGCCTGAATACGCTGGCAGAAAAAGTCGTCGAAAAGTATAAGGGCACCGAGCTTTTGGTGCGGGTAAGTGCCAGCCAATCGAACGGCAAAGTCCAGAGTTTCTTGCGTGCACACGGCCAGATTATAAATGAGCAATATCTTGATAGTTTTGTCGTGATTGACGCCCGTCTCGGCCAGAACCAGCTGCCGGACCTGCAAAGACTCCATCCCGACCAGCTCGAAATCATCGAGGCGTGAAAATCTTCGTATTGCGTATAATGTATTGCGTATTGCGGATAGCAGCGCGTAGGGTATGCCGTGCATACCAGAAAATCACCAGAGGCTGTACCGGCGTACTCGCCCGACTGCAATCCAATGGATGGCTGTCATTCCTGTCCAGACCGGGATACAGGATGTAGGGTATGCTGTGCATACCGAAGAATCTGGCCTTGAATTTGGTCGTTTGTTTGATAAGATAGCAAATACTGGGCTGAGGTTTTTTGGGGTTTGCGCAAAAAGGCCCTCCATGTCTTACGCAGACTCTTTTTCCTCAGCCCTTTTTTGTCGAGATCTCCCTCTACACCCGCCGTGCCATAATTAAGCAATCCCCGCTGCCCGACCTTGCTGGGAACATCCCACAATGAAAATATCGAGAGTTGACATAACTGCTGACGGCGGTTCTAATGCGCATACTATGGATTGCAGGTCCGGCAAACCACAAACCGCCGGTGATGAGCCACGAGCGACAAGATACGAGGCCGTCTCCATAATCGGCGATGGGGCAATGGCCAGCGTTCTGGCAATGCTGCTGAGCGAGAAGCAGAAGCCGAGCGACAAGCCACGAGCGACGAGTCACGAAGTAAGGATGTGGGGCTACGACCGGCGGCAGTTGGCGCAGATCGAAAAGTACCGGGAAAACAAGAAGTTTCTGCCCGGCTATAAACTTCCTGCATCGCTCGCGTTCGAGCCCGACGATAAGCGCATAATGGCTGGAGCCGACCTGATTATTTCTGCCGTGCCGTGCCAATTTATGCGCAGAGTTTGGACGAGGCTAAAAAATTATGCTCCGCAAGATGTCCCCATCCTTTCAGTGACAAAGGGAATTGAGAACGATACGCTTTTGCGTCCAACTCAGATACTGGCTGAGATTCTTCGCGGAGCCTGTCCTCGAGCAAAGCGAAGGACTCAGAATGACAGGCTGGCTGTCCTCAGTGGGCCCACCATCGCGGATGAGCTGGCAAGAAAACTTCCGGCAACCGCTTGCGCGGCGGCCGCCGACGAAAAATTAGCCGCGAGTATCCAGCGAACTTTCAACTGTCCCTGGCTGCGGGTCTATACCAATACCGACGTGGTCGGCGTGGAGCTGGCGGCGGCGTGCAAAAACATTATCGCTATCGCCGCTGGGATTATTGACGGCATCGGAGCCGGCGACAATGCGAAAGCAGCTCTTTTGACCAGAGGACTCGCCGAGATAACCCGCCTTGGCGTAGCAATGGGAGCAAAGGAGCAGACTTTTGCGGGGCTGACCGGACTGGGCGATTTAGTGACAACCTGCATCTCGCCCAAAGGAAGAAACCGCTCGTTTGGCGAAAGGATAGGCAAAGGCCAGTCCCCGCAGCAAGCCGAAGGCGCTACGGAGTCGGTTGTGGAAGGTATTGCCACCTGCGAATCGGTGGTTGCGCTCGCCGGCAAATACCGTGTGGAAATGCCGATTACGCAGGCAGTCTACGAGGTTCTATTTGAAAATAAGCCGGTGCAAAAAGCGATTCAAGATTTAATGGAACGCCGGCTCAAGTCTGAATAGAATCCACAAATTCGCGTATATGGACTATTTCGCCGGCTTTCAGGTAGTGTTATACTTACTGTCCAGGTGAGTTCTGCCGGCAGATTGTGAGCGCCGTTGCGCTCGACCGATAAGGGTAACTATGGTTTTTGCAGAAAGGAGAAAAAAGATGCGGCGTTTAGTTCTTGTTCTGGCTCTGATGTGTCTTGTAGCGATTGGTTTTTGCTTTGCAGCCGATGCTCCCCGCCGGCCCGCTCAGATTAGGGTCCTGCTGATTACCGGCGATGACGTCTCGGCGCATCCCTGGCGGGAGATCTCCGAGACGACCCGCGAAGCACTGGTTGCCTCGAAGAAATTCGACGTCAAGGTTTGCGAAGATCCGCTGATCCTCGANNCAGGAGAACCTGCTGAGCTTCGTCAAGGGCGGAAAGGGCTTCTTCGTCCAGCACATGGCCAGCGCCTCGTTCCCCAAGTGGGAGGAATTCGGCAAGCTCTGTGGGCGCAAATGGGTGATGGGTACTTCGGGTCACGGTGCGCGAGATGTCTTCGAGGCCAAGGTGGTCGACAAGGAGCATCCCATCACCGCAGGGATGAGTAACTTCAAGACCGATGACGAGCTATACGCCAAGTTGCAGGGGACCGGCGAAATCCACGTGCTGGTGGAGGCCGACTCCGATTGGAGCAAAAAGACCGAGCCTTTGCTCTTCACCTTGAACTACGGCAAGGGCCGCACGGTTTACAACGCCTTTGGTCACGATGGCAAGGCTCTGATGAACCCGGATGTTCAGAGGATAATTGCTCGCGGCGTCGAGTGGGCCGCCACCGGAAAAGTCGAGCAATAAAACCTGTCCTGAGCCTGTTCGGCTACGCTCAGAGCCTGCCCTGAACGTAGTGAAGGGGTAAACTCTGCCGAACGGTCGACCGCTGGCATCTGGTGGATGGGCTTTAGCCCATGCTGTCTCTTCGCACCCATAACCTGTGCCCGCACAAGCGAGTTGGCAGGCGGCTCGCACGTTATTCGCCCGCTTGGTGGCTGGATTCCGATTCCTGCGACGACTCACCGGGGTTCGTCTCTTCACGACCCAGCACAAACCATCGCTCCAACACTTCCATAAGCTCCTGGCGGGTGCGTTCGTCGCCGGTGCGGCTCTCAGCCAGTTCCCTGAATCGGGCGATGGCCTTGTCGAGGCGAACATTCACACGATCGACCAACTTAAAGCAGGGGTCCAACTCAGCGGGCAGCTTCACTTCCTCAACCACACCAAGGTTCGCCAATCGGGCAACAAGCTCCGCCTGTCCTCGCGATTGGCAATCAACGTGGACTCTGCGTCCTTTTCCGAAATAGACTGTGTTCGGGTCAAACATCGGGGATGGTGACAGCACTGCCGGCCGTTCTTCAGGAATGATCACGAGCGAGTTCGATTCAGGGCGTTGGCTGACCCATTCGGCCAGAGGCGTGGCATCCTCAAGCTCGGCTGCATCCCAAATATCGGCCGCCAAGTCATGAATACTGAACCGACCGTTATTGGATTTGGCTCGCTGCTGCATCTTCTCGATTTCGACTACGCGAATGTCGCGGAAATGTCGTGCAGTCGCTTCGTACAACCTTCCCACAAGATCGGCCCGCTCCTGCGGATCGGCCACCCCCAGCAGTTTAAAGATGGCATCGTCCAAGTCTCGGCGGTCGGCTTGCTGCAACTCATGCGACAAAACCAGCGGCCCGGCTGCAATCCGCCGGGCGCGCTCGACCGTATGGCAGTCCATCAACTGTTCTTCGACCAGCCGGCCTACTTTGCGTTTGCTCATGCGTTCCAGGGCATCCGCGAGGCGCTTGGCCACATCCGCCGATACGCTGCGCGGGTCGGGCACTTCCAGCAAGTTCACGTCCACCACCTCAGTCTTGAGATTACCCTCGGTGCCCGCAAAGCGCCCGTAGAACGTCTTGAACAAGCCCACAAGCGTCGAGTTCAGTACCGCCAAAAGCGATTTGGACTCCAGGTCCGACAGTCCAGCGGGAACCAGGTCAAAGAGGTTGTGATTGCAGACCAGATGCTCAGGGTTACCAGGGATGATGTGCCGGTACTGCTGCGCCATCGGCCAGAACGCAATCCCGGGGCGCACCAGCCCGGTCAAGTCGTACCACGGATCGCGGGCAGCGCAGGTTGAACGCTTGGGGACGGGTACGGGCTTCGACTTACTGGATGCAAACGTTGCCGTCATCCCGTAACGAAGGTAGCGCCAGACCCACGGTGATTTCGTTCTCAGCTTGTCCATCGGCTCCGCGACCAGCAGGACAACGCGCGACAAATCGGTAGCTCGCACGGTTGGCCTATCCAGCTCCATTGGACTGTGGAGTTCCGGGGATAGGTACCTGGACTCGATCGGGTGGACGCTACCGTCGCCAGCCTCGATGATCCTGAGCTTGCCCAACTCGACATCTCTCCGAGGCGCGCCGCCAGCGTGTTGGCGGAACGCGCGATCCCTTTGATGCTCCTCGAGCATTTTCGCCGTGATGTCCTTGGGCATGAAGAATGCGTCGCATCCGGTCTTCACACCGAAGCGGATTGTGGCGATTTCGCCAAGCGCCACAAACCGTTTTGCGAAACGGCGCATGATCTCGAAGTAGAAGTCTGGGGCGCGGACATACCGCCCCCATTTTCCCGCGCGGTAACTGCCATTCTCTTTTTGCGTTCCCGCTACTTCACCTGCGGGCTGTTCACGTTCATCAGACTCGCCTTCGCCGCCGTTCTCGTACTCCTCCGCCAGCGATTCCGGCTCCACGTCTCTGAGAATCGCCCCCGCGCGAACACCATCATTCCAGAGGTCCTGCTGGACCTTGACGACAATCCGCAAGTTCTCGTCTTGGTAATCGGCTCTGGCTTTCAGGATGCGGTCCCGCAATCGCTCAACGGCATTTTGCCGGGCACTTTCGTCTTGGCCCGGCGGAATTCCTATGACATCCGCCAGTTCGCGGTTGAAGCGAACGAAGCGGACACGGTTCGCCATGCGTTCGTTCTCATCATCGCACCGTTGCAAGATCGTTATGCAGGTCTTGACGCGGGCGTCCTCAAACCACGGCTCAGCGGCGCTCTCCATTACCGCCAAGATTCGGAAGTGGCGCAACACCCATTCTTGCAGGGCAAAACCATACTCGACATCGAGCCAGGATGAGCTTGTCAGAAAGCCGAAGTAACCATTTGGTTTGAGCAATCGTGCAGCAGCCGGCCAGAAGTAACAGTGCAGGTCGCTTCGACCGCTCAAATGTAGATCCGGCCATGCGTCGCTGATGAGGTCTGCAAAGCGGGTCTTGTCCTTTTTTTCGACCTTTTCCTGCCGCACATAAGGTGGGTTGCCTACCACCGCGGATAGAGCGGGCAACTTCACGGGCGTTTGCTCCGCTGACATGCCTCCCACTGGAATCTGGCAGAAGGGTCTGTCGGGTTTAATGTCAAAGAAGTTACGCCGCACGATGCGCGGGTAATTGGCTTCTTCGTTGATTTCGCGGGCCGCCAGGTTCAGTGTTGCCAGGTGTGCCGGGTAAAAGGCAATGTCGCAGCCGAACAGTTCGCCAATCAAGTCTATGTGCGGGCGCGACTGGTCCAAGTAACGCTTGCGGTAGTAGGCGCGGACAAGAAAGCTGCCCGACCCGCAGGCCGGATCAAGGATCGCATCAGAAGCGCCTCGAATGCAGAAGCCGTTGATAAGGTCAACCACATCATCGCCGGTGAAATGCTGGCCATAACGGTGGCGTTCTTCCGGCCCGATTAGCTTTTGGAAGATGCGCCCCACGACGTCGGACGGGACTTCGCGGAAGTCCACCGATTCTATTCCGCGCAGTAGTCCGCGCCAGGCGTCCAAGGCGCTCGCCGGCTGAAAGACCAATTCGGTAGCCCAGTCCGTCGCGCCTGGCATCAACAGCGGTTCATAATCGCCGCTTCGCTCCACTGCCTTTTCAAAGAAGCGGTTTAACGCGACCATCGCTTCATCGGGTTTCTTCACCGATGCCCTCAATTCAAGGCGAGGCAAATCCGGGAACCGGGCGCGTAGCGCCTTGTAGAAGATCAGGCGGTTTGCCCACACATAGGCCAATGTCTTGGCCATGTTATCCACGGCCTTGACCCACTCTTCATGCGGTGTGCGAACGAAGGTCCAGTCTTGCCGGCTCATCCAGTGCTGGACGCGAAGGTCAAATGGTTTGCTGTAGCTGGTCTGGCCCAGGATATATGCGCTGGCCAGTTGCACGGGCCAGTCAAGATGACTTTCCAAAGAGCGGATGAAGATGTCATCTGGGGGCAGCCAATCGCGCCGGCGACCGGAGAGGATGTCGGCTAGGTCGTGCAACAGGTCGGGCAGAAAGTGCGTCTTGATGAAGTGGAGGTTCTCTTCGCGGGCAACGTCCTCGGGACTGGTTAGGTTTCTTGCCAGTCGCCACACTCGAATGCGCCGGTCAATCAATGGCCGATCCCAAAGGCTACGGTCAAACAGAACGAACTCGTTGACGTTCCAGGTGAAGAAAAACTGGACCCTTGCGTTGTCCGCCTTATCAAAGGCGTCCTGCATGAGCTTCTCAGAGAATGCCGAGCGTCCTTCAGGTGTTCCCGGCAACTTCACTTCGCCGCACAGCATCACCTTGTCGTAGCAGTCGAAAAAACGCAGGTCTTTGCGTTTGCGCCGCCCCACGCCGGTCCCGAAGCCCTCCACCCGTGCCTCACGAAAAGGATAGATACTTGGATTCTGACTTACCAGAACGTTAACCGTAGAGGCCACTTGCCCGCAGAAATCAACTTCATGGATTGCTGCTTTTTGAGAAGCCACTATTGCGCCTTTCCATGCCAGACATTGGAGGATTCTGCAATATCTACAGCTTTTGTCGATTGGGCGGCACTTGCTAGCCTCGCAACGAGTACCCAAATAGCCAATAGTAAATCAACATTAGTAAATAGACAATTGACAGTCGGACTTCTACTAACCGCTCCTATTGTACCTCGGAATCCGACAAAGAAAATCAGCCTCCTCAAATAATCAATCATCAATAAGCAAGATCCACCTCAGACGGCAAGGCCTCCGCAATTTTCCCCTTTGCCTTTTCGCGTTTGATTTTCCTCTTCTCTTCTGTTACGTTTAAAGTCTCTCGACCCGGCTCCAGACAGCCAGTATGCTTCACGAATGAGCAACGGCCAGCCCGCAAAATAGTCAATCGTCAATAATCAATAATCAATTGCTTGGCCTACCCCCTCTCCCCTATATCCTAACCCCTAAACTTGGTAGTCAAAAAGTGCTCAAAAGCTGCGCATTTTTGTTAATTTCTGCTCAAAACGTGCACAAATCTGTCAATTTCCTGCAAGTTTCTGCTCGTTTTTACCCTCATTTTTCGCTCAAAAACGCCTAAGTCCTATAAAATCGCCGTTATCACTACTGCTGAAAGCTCCAAATTGCGAAAAAGCGGGCAAAAATGCGTGCCAGGCTCTATTTCTGGACTATTTTACTCTGCTTTTGGGTGCTTCTCGCTCTATTTTCGCAGTTTTTTGCTGACGGCTGCGATGTGCTTCGGCCCTGTGCCGCAGCAGCCGCCGATTATGCTTACACCGGCTGAATGTATCTTCTCTGCTGCCGCCGCAAAATCGTCCGGCGAAACCTTATAAACCGGTTTATTATCGGTTAATTCGGGCTTGCCGGCATTAGGCTCAGCGAAAATCGCGATCCGTGACTCGTGGCTCGTGACTCGTTGTTTCTCCAAGGCCTCCGTTGCGGAAACATATCTGTGTGCTAACTTGATATAGGCGTCAAGTGACGCTGTGCCGCAATTAAATCCTACTGCATCAACCTCCAGCGACACGGCTTTTGAGATGGCAGACTCGACATCAACACCCATCATAGTTTTGAAATCGCTGCCGGTATGGTTAAAGCTAAATGAGACCAACACGGCAAGCTGGCTAACTGATCTTATCGCCTCGATAGCAATTTCCGCCTCATCGAGGGCTGTCATCGTCTCGATAATAAAGCCGTCTACGCCGCCGGCTAAAAGCCCGTTGGCCTGCTCAGCGTAAGCTGCCCTTAGCTGTTTCGGCTGCAAGTCTCCTAAGGGCTGCAAAAAATTGCCGCTCGGTCCAATATCGCCCAGGACATATTTTTGCTCACCTGCCGCCCGTCGGGCTATCTGAGCACCGGCTTTGTTTATCTTCTCCACATTTTCGGCAAGGCCATGCCGGGCCAGCGCGTATTTGTTGGCGCCGAAGGTATTGGTGAGAACCGCATCGCTGCCCGCCCGAAGATAGGCGCAATGAATATCAAAGACAAGATCAGGCGACTCGACGTTTAGATAATCGTTGCAAGTGCCCGGCTGAATGCCGCGGGCAATCAGTTCAGTGCCCATCGCCCCATCTAACAAGAATAGTCCCTGTTTGAGCCTGTCTTTTAGGCTTACGCTACCCATAATCCGACTCCTTGTGCCGCCCGCATTCTCTACTGTAGGCTGGGCTTTAGCCCACGAAGAAGATAGTGGTGGGGCGAGCCCCACCCTACGGCTTAAGGCTCCGGCTGCTCTTCGATGACTTTGCCGCCGAGAACCCGGTATACGTGCTTGAAGCCCTTCGGTTCGGGACGGCTGAAAAGATAGCTCCTCAATTTAGAGGTTATGTCAGCCGACTTTACAGACGTCAGAGTAACGGTAATAGTGACCGACTCTGCTGCACTTGCGCCGCGATGGATAATCTTGACAATGGCAGGCACAAAAAAATCCTGACGAACCTGCTCGTATTTATCCAGCTCAGCAACGACCGCAGCCTGGCCACGGATATCGAGATACTCAATCTTGCGAACCAGGTAGTCACAGCTATATATGTGTATTCTCTTGCCCGCTATTGTGCGGTCGCTGCGCCTTGTGAGCACGTCGAAGGCGCCTTCTTTAGTAAACGACCAATCCTCGCTTCTGGGTTCCCGCGAAGCGGGGTCCGTCTCGCTGCCCAGAGCCGGAATTCCCAGACCTTCGAGCATCATTTTTGGATCGATTACGAGCCGGTTGAAAGAGCCGGACTCTTGCCATCTGCCCCACCAGTAGCTGCTGACTTCTTTCAGCCGTATTGCCAGCCAAAATTCGTCCTGGTTTGCGCCGAGGATGACGCCCTGCGGATCAAAAGCCACGTCACCCTGCAGGAAAATTTCCTGCGGCGGATTCAACCACAGTTTGACCGGGAATCTTTCCGCCCGCTGTTTTCCTTCGGCGTAATAC
>JAFNGF010000380.1 GCA_017885385.1 Planctomycetota bacterium | reverse complement strand
TGTTAATTAGCTCGGCGCCGCGTTGGTCCAGCTGGCCAAGACGGGCGTCCAATTTTTCTACCAGCATCGGTCCGGAGCGTGAGGCCAGATTGGCGAATTTGCCCACCAGGTCGGCATTGGTTTTGTTGATGAAATCTTCCGTGCTCAGGTCTATATCGTCAGAGCCGTCGGTGAGCTTGCTGGCGTAATAATAGCGCAGAAATTCCGGATCCAGGTGCTTCAAGTAGGTCTTGGCGTTGATAAACGTGCCGCGCGACTTGCTCATTTTTTCGCCGTTGACGGTCAAGAACCCGTGCACGAAGAGTTTGTTGGCGATTTTGAAGCCGGCGCCCATCAGCATTGCCGGCCAGAACAGGGCGTGAAAGTACATAATGTCTTTGCCGATGAAGTGGTATAGCTCGTACTGGCTGCCGTTCCAGAGTTGTTCGAAGTCGAGACTGTTCTTATCGCAGTAATTTTTGGCTGAGGCGATGTATCCGATGGGGGCATCCAGCCAGACATAGAAATACTTATCTTCTTCGCCTGGTATTTTGAAGCCGAAATACGGTCCATCGCGGGATATGTCCCAGTCTTTCAGACCCGCCTTGAACCATTCATCCAGCTTGTTGGCCACCGATTTTTGGGTATGGCCGCCGGTGATAAGCTCTCTTAGCTTTTGTTCGTAGTCGGCGAGTTTGAAAAAGTAGTGCTGCGATGTTTTTAGAGCCGGCGGCGTTCCACAAGTCGCGCAATGTGGATTAATCAGCTCCCGCGGCTCATAGGTGGCGCTGCATACCTCGCAGGAGTCGCCGTATTGGTCCTCTGCTTTGCAGCGCGGGCATGTGCCGCGAACAAATCTGTCGGGCAGGGACATTTTACAGACTTCACAATAAGTCTGTTCGACGTCCCGCTTGATAATTGAGCCGGCCTCGTTCAGGCGACTGAAGATAAGTTCGCTAAGATACTTATTCTCCGGCGAATGTGTGGTGTAGTAATTATCGAATTCGATGTAAAAGCTGTCGAAATCGGCCACGTGCTCCTTGTGCATCTGCTCGATCATCTTTTCGGGGCTGACGCCGGCTGCGCGGGCACTAATCATAATGGGCGTGCCGTGAGTGTCGTCGGCACAAAAGTACAAGCACTGGTTGCCGCACATTTTGTGAAAGCGCACCCAGATGTCGGTTTGGAGATACTCCACCAGATGTCCTATGTGTATCGGGCCGTTCGCGTAAGGCAAAGCTGACGTTACGATGATCTTGCGGGCCATTTTTCCCTCAATGGCTATTGCTCGTTGTCTTGCTCATCATTCTCTGCGACATCGTCCTGTATGTCCTGTGCGGTTTGGGTCGAAGGAATTATCTCGATCTCATCGACCGGCATAGCGGTTTTTTCGCCGTCCTCGTATTCGACCACAACGAGCTGAGTTAATATCTGGGTGTCGACAATTTTGCCCTGGCCGTCTTTTGTCTTGACCTTGGTGTTTTTCCTGGGCAGACGTCTCTTAAGCTCGGTGTAGGTTTGATCTTCATATCGCAGGCAGCACTTCAATCTTCCGCAATAGCCGGATATTTTCGAAGGGTCGAGGGTCGCTTTTTGCATCTTAGCCATCCGCATATTGACGGGCTTCAGCATTTTGAGAAATCTTCTGCAGCAGCATTCCTGTCCGCAGCTTTCGACGTCTCCAAGCAGCTTGGCCTCGTCTCGCGAGCCGATTTGGCGCATTTCGATTCTGGTCTGGTATTCGTGGGCGAGGTTTTTTACCAGGTCGCGAAAGTCCACTCGGCCGTCCGCCATGAAGTAGAAGATGATGCGTTCGCCGCCAAAGATATGCTCTGCGTCAACTATCTTCATGGGCAGGTTCATTTCTTTTATGAGGCGCTTGCAGCAGGCGATCTCTTCTTTAGTGATTTTCTGCAGGTGCTGCTCTTCGTTTATATCTGCAGCCGTTGCATAACGGACGAATTTGCCGCCCTGGTCATAGGTAAAATCAATGCCGCTGTCTTCGAAGTACTTTTTTATTCGCTCGTCGCCGAACTTGAACCGTCCCTCTTTGTAGCAGGTGAGCTGGCCTACCAGGTAGCCTAATTCGAGGCCTTTGTCGGTTTTAACCACTACGCGGGTGATGGTTTTTGGTATTCTGGTTTCGTTGTGCTCGAGCAGGCCCAGGTTGTTCATCCGCCCGTAGCGGACCAGCATATATTTGCTGCTTCTTGTCTGCTTGGGCTTTGTTGCTGTTGGTTCTGTCATCCGAACTACCTACAGATTAATAACACGTTAAGCTGCACTAATCAGCGATTCTGATTATATCAGCGCCGGCCAGGTTTAACAATAGCTGCTCGAAAACAAGCCTTTCGTTGACGGCGGACTCGATCCATCGCAGGCTCTTGTAACAGTCGGCAATTTTCTCGCCGGCTTGTTCCGGGCCGAAGCGACCGGCCAGCTCTTCTATCTGTTCTTTTTGGTCAAAGTTGAAAGCCGGTGCTGCCGGCGTGACATTGAGCTTCATAGCATCGTGCAGCGCGGAGGTGATTATCTGGATGAGCGTCTTCTGAGCTCTTCGGTTGACATCGGTCTTGCTGGTAGCCGGGTCAAGCTCGCTCCAGACGGCGGCGATTTTCTTGCTGTCGTCCAAAAACTGCTCGGCCAGCTCCAGCGCATCGGCAAGCTCAAGCCTGGCTAAACCGCGCAGCAGCTCCGTCTTGATCCGGTACAGATTTGCACCGGCCAGCTCAAGCTGCGCCCACCGGCAGGCTGCGCCCAGACTGCCCTGCGAAAGGCGGGCAAAATATTGAGCTTGTTTTTGCTCCAGGTGCATTTCTCTTAGCTTTTCGATTATCCTGGCCTCGTCGATAGGGCCGAAGCGCACAGTCTGGCACCTGGATTTGGTGGTGGGCAGAAGTTTCTCCATCCGCGTGCATAGAAGAATAATACAGCAGTATTCGGGCGGCTCTTCCAGCACCTTCAAAAGCGCATTCTGCGAGCTGGGGTTGAGCTTTTCCGCCTCACTGACTACGAAGACCTTTCTTTGCGAAAACGCCGGCTTGGTGAACACTTTTTCAATCAGAAATTCTCGAATGACATCGATAGGCAGATCGACAGGCGTTTTTCTGCCCTTAGGCTCTTTGGTGAATTCTACCAATTCCTTATAGATGTAGTAAAAGTCCGGATGTGAGCCGGCTTCAAACAATTTGCAGGATTGACATAAGCCGCAGCTATCGGCAAAGTCATTTTCGATGGCAGGGTTCTTACAGAGAAGCAGCTTGGCCCACTCGCGGGCGGTCTTAAATTTGCCGACGCCTTCCGCACCGGCAAAGATATATGCGTGCGGCACCTTGCCGGCTGAAAAAGCCCTTTGCAATGTGCCGATCGCTTTATCTTGACAGAAAACTTGTCTCAGTGACATCTATCCGAAGCTTGCCTGTGAAACTATCTGCAATACTTTTTTGTGGACTGTTTCAATATCGCCGGTCGCATCAATCACCGCAAAGCTCTCGCGTTCTTTTGCCAGCAGCAAAAATCCCTGGCGGACCTTTTCGTGATAGATGTCGCCCTTCTGCTCCATTCTGTCAAATTGCCTGTGCAGTCTGCTCAAGCCGGCTTTCGCGTCAACGTCCAGTATAATAGTAAGATCGGGCCAGACTCTTTCCAGACATTCGCGGGCGATTTTTATTACTTTATCCATTCCGAAGCCGCCGGCGTAACCTTGATATGCGCAGGTGCTTGAAAGCCATCTATCGAGCACCACACACTTGTTTGCCGCCAGTGCCGGCGTGATTTTCTCTGTCCAGAGCTGTGCTCTTGCAGCCATATACAGCAGGACTTCTGCCGGTGTGCTCATTGCGCTGTGCTGGGGGCTGAGCAGGATTTGCCTTATTTCTTCGCCAATAGTTGTATCGCCGGGGTCGCGGAAACTATCTGTCGGCACTTTTTGCCTTTGCATCCATTCGACCAGGAGCCTTGCCTGCGTAGTTTTTCCGCAGCCATCCGGCCCATCGAGAACGATGAATTTACCCGTCAGTTTCTTAGTCTCGGGCATATTTCGCTGCCTCGAATCTGATAAGCGTCACTTTTGTCGAAGGTCCTGTATTTGAGAAAGGCATTTATTCAAATCGTCTTCGGCATNNGCCTGCCTGGATTTCAAGGATCGTCGTAACATCGCGATATTGCAGTTCAGAACGACTTTGTTTGGCCCAGACAAGCTTGCTCAAAATGGTATCTTCCGGCGAGAGAATATAAAGGTCTTTTCCAAGCAGTTTTTCTTTTCTTTTTCTGTGAAATTCTTCAGTATAAAAGGCCGTCTTTTTTCGGATTATCAAGTCGGCTTTCCAAGCGTTTTCTACATCGATAACATTGAACATAGTGCTCTGCTTGCGCGCTTCCAGAGCAGCGTCGCTGCTTACGTAGTAGGCATCGTCGAGCAGTTTGAGGAATTTCGTGAGCTGTTCCTCGGTTGGATNNGGAGCCGCAGATGACATAATCAATACCGGCCTGTTGTAGCTTTTCGACAACGCTTTTTAGAAACTCTTTCTGTGAGGTCACCTATTTAAGCCCCTTTGCTGCAATTATTTTGCGGAAAAGCTCATCACCCACCGTTCTTCGGAGCAATTCCATTTTTATCTGGCTGTCTGTAAAATCAGGATGCAGTTTTTTTATCCCCGCTATTGCATTTTGTCTGACATTATCGCTTAGCTCGAACGATATAAGCGCCCGCTTCTGTGAAGACATTTTTCGCAGGATTTCAATCTGCTTTCGCACAGCTTCAATAGTCGTATCTCTTGGTATCCAATTCATTTCAGTTTCAAAGCCTTGATCTTTTCTCACCCGTCCGGCCCATCAAGGACAATGAATTTGCCTGAAAACTTAGTTTTCAAGATCGGCTCTCACCTTCAACGCTCTCAGCTATCGCGTGCCAAGAGGCCCAAAACTGAACTTCTTACACGTTCAGCCACGGCTATACATCGTTTGCAGATTTGCCTGTCTGGCTCAAAATCTGGAAGAACACTGCCGAGAGGATATTTTGACGGCAGATATATCGAGTCGAACAAATC
Organism: Planctomycetota bacterium; assembly: GCA_017885385.1. Lineage (GTDB taxonomy): Bacteria > Planctomycetota > Phycisphaerae > Sedimentisphaerales > Anaerobacaceae > JAFNGF01. The sequence continues at coordinate 15,423 of JAFNGF010000380.1, read as the reverse complement.
CTGCTCGTCCTCTGTTATATCGACATTCAAGTGGTTTTCGGCAAGGATTGCCACAAGCTCGTTTATACTGTGGGTCCTTTTTATTTTAATTGCCAGTTCAGCCAATATCGCTTTAAGCATTTTTTCAACGGCTTGCTGAACGTTCTGCAAACAGGGGTTAAAGAGCTTGTTATCCAGCAGCAATTTGGCCGACCGAAGATTCTCATCGGCATAGTCAAGCCATTTTTTAGTCTCGTCTTTCATATATGACTTCTCCGTGCCGGATTTCGTCCATGAAAAGCCCGCCCTCTACTCCAGACTTTAAGGGGATAATGTCCAGCGCTATTCTTCGGGCGATGTCACGGGTTTTTTTGCGATATTTCAGTGCCAACGGCAGGTAATTCTCGTCGCTATCTTGGACTATGGCTACATCCAAATCATGCGGGTCATCCGAAGTCAAAAATGAGCCAAAGATGATGATCCGGCGCACTTCCGCCTCAGTTTTCAGGCAGCCTGCTATTTCCTGCTTCAGAAATTGTTTTTCTTGTTCAGTAAACATTATTCACCACAAAACGTCCTGGTACCTGCAACTGCTCTGCTCCGGTTACTGGCTTGCCTTGTCGTCCACGGCCGTCCGGCCCATCAAAAACGATAAACCCGCCCGAAAATTTATTCTTCATATAATGATCTTTGACAACCATCGCACTAATAATGTACCGGCAATTCCAGCGAGAAAACTACCAATAACCCAAATCCAATGATACCTGTATTCTGCAAACCAAAGCCCGCTACGTATCAAACATGAGCTATATTTTCTGCCTAGGTCATAACCTTCTATTGTTAAGCCAACAGCTTTAACATCTAATTCACTTTGGTGCTTATGTAGCTTTATTAACTTTCGTGCTTCGAGAGCAGCATTGGCAATGTCAACTCTATTCTTGTAATCAAGCCACCTTTTCATACTCTTAACTGGGTCTATCGGATCAAGCCGATCATCTTCGCATGTTGTCTTTCCACTTTCAAAATAACCTCTCACTTTACGCGCGCTATCTTTTACCCTCATTGCCTTAATAACAGGAATCCAATCTGGCGTACAAAACCATTTCTCTTTCTCAACTTCACCAATATTTGCGTAATAACCCTCTAATAATCTTCTCTCGTCTTTTGGCAGCCACATTTTTTCGTTCCTCAAGCCAGATCCTTCGCTTCGCTCAGGATGACACCGCATGGTGTCACCTCGCCAGTTGGAAGTTTTCATCGCCGAGGAGCTGCTTCATTTTTCGGCAGAAGTCGGGGTTCGGGTTGACGGAAAGCTCTTTGTCGGCGGCGGCGTAAACCCTGCCCTTATCGGTTCTTACCGCAACGTAAACGGGGCTTTTGCCCCTATGAGTCTGGCAAATGCTCTTTATCAAAGCGACCTTCTCCTTGGTAACGTCTTTGGCGTCCAGCCGAATTCTGACCTTGGCAGCTAATTTTTCTCTGACATCGTCCAGCGTTATCAGCTCCGCAGCAATGATATTGGGCTTTTCCCTTCGCAAGTCCAGCTTTCCTTTGACGAAAACAACCGCATCCTGTGTAAGCGCACCGGCGTATTTATTCAACGTATCCGGAAACATTACCACCTCGACTTGGCCCTGCAGATCTTCCAGGACAAAGACTGCCATTTTTGCCCCGGCATTTCGCCCGCTCTTTGTCAGGTTGTATCTGATTTTGGCGATCATTCCGCCGATCACGACTTGGTGGCCTTCGCCGGCATCGGCTAACTGCAAACTATTGTGCGTCGAATACAGGCTTATCGTTTCCGCGTGATGGCTGAGTGGGTTGCTGGTGACATAAAAGCCGAGCACCTGCTTTTCGTATGCAAGCATTTGCGGCTCCGGCCAGGGCGACACGTCAGGCAGCCGTTTGTGGTCCTGCGAGTAGTCGGGACCGCCGGTTGTTTGCCCGAAGAAACTCATCTGGCCATTTTGTTTATCCGCCTGAAGGTCGGCACCGATTTCCATAGCCTTTTCCAACCCAGCGGTCATCTGGGCGCGGTTTCCGCCGAGCCGGTCGAACGCCCCAGCTTTTATCAGCGCATCGATGGTCTGTTTGTTGGCGGCTCTTAGATCGACATTCTCGCAGAAGTGGAACAGGCTCTCGAATCGGCCGATCTTTTCTCGCACCTTCATAGTGTGCTCGACCGCCTTTTCGCTGGCGCCTTTGACCGCCGCCAGGCCGAACCGTATGACGCCCTTTTTCTCGCCGTCACTTTCTTTATAGACCGGCGTAAAATACACGCCGCTTTCGTTGATATCCGGCGCGGTAACCTCGATGTCCATTTCGGCGCATTCATTGATGTACTCCACGACCTTGTCGATGTTGTCGATTTCGAAGGTAAGTAGCGCCGCCATAAATTCCACCGGCCAATGGGCCTTCATATAGGCGGTCTGGTAGGCGATAAAGGAGTAGCGGGTCGAGTGACTTTTATTGAAGCCGTAGCCGGCGAATCGTTCAATAAGCTCGAAAATCTGCCCGGCCTGTTCGGCCTTTAGGCCCTTCTCGACGCACCCGGCGACAAATCGCTCTTTTTCTTTGGCGATAACTTTGGCCTTCTTTTTGCTGATCGCTTTTATCAGGGCGTATGCTTCCCGCAGCGGTATGTCACCGAGCCGGTTGCAGATTTGCATTACCTGTTCCTGGTAGACCATAATGCCATAAGTTTCGTCCAGGATTTCGTGCATAATCGGATGCGGCAGGCGCCATTTTGCCCCGTGCTTGCGGTCGATGTAATCCGGGATTAGTATCATCGGGCCGGGCCGATACAGTGCATTGGCGGCTATCAGGTCCTCGATCCTGTCCGGCTTCATTTGAATCAGCATGTTCTGCATCCCTGCCGATTCAAACTGAAAGACGCCCTTAGTTCTGCCGGCTGAAAACAGCTCGAAAACCTTCGGGTCGGTAAGGTCGAGTTTCTCCAGGTCGATTTCCACGCCGTGGATTTCTTTGACCAGCTGGCGGGCACGCTCTAAAACACTAAGAGTTTTGAGGCCCAGAAAGTCCATTTTCAAAAGACCTACCTTTTCGACCATAGGGCCTTCGTACTGAGTTATGATGTCATTGGAGCCGGATGCTTTATAAAGCGGCACAAAATTGGTCAGCGGCTCATCGGCGATAACGACGCCCGCGGCGTGAACCGATGCGTGTCGGGCAAGGCCTTCGAGCTTCTTGCAGATGTCAATTACTTTTCTGGTCTGCTCGCTTTGTTCGTATGCCTGTTTTAGCTGCGGCTCGCTGCTAAGGGCTTTATCCAGCGTCATATCCAGCGAGAAAGGCACCAGTTTTGCCAATCTGTCGGCCTCAGCCAGCGGCACGCCCAGCACCCTGCAGATGTCACGGATTACCGCGCGGGCCTTCATTGTCCCGAAAGTTATGATCTGAGCGACGTGGCCATATTTTTGCCGAACATAGTCGATTATTTGGCCCCTGTGAGCCTGGCAGATGTCAATATCGATGTCGGGCATCTCGTTACGCTCGGGGTCCATAAACCGCTCGAACAGCAGGTCGTATCGTATCGGATCGACATCGCACAATCCCAGGCAGTATCCTACAACTGTGCCTACGCCGCTGCCTCTTGCGCCGATCGGGATATTATTCTCGTGGGCGTATTTGCAGAAGTCCCAGACAATCAGAAAATAGCTGGCAAATCCCTTTGATTCGATTACCTCCAGCTCCCTGTCGAGTCGGCTTTTAATCTGGTCGGTAATCTGGCCGTAGCGATGTTTTGCCCCCTCGCAGCACAATTTGGTAAGGAAGTCTTCGGCGGTGCTGCCGTCGGGGGGCGTGAAGCGCGGTGCATGGCGTTTTTTTAGGTCAAGCTCGACATTACAGCGTTCCGCAATCGTCAGCGTGTTGTCGCACACCTCGGCGTTCTGGGGAAAGAGTTGGCGCATTTGCTCTGGGCTTTTTAAGAAAACATCCGGCGGATAAATCATTCTATCGGGGGCGTCAGCCCTTTTGCCGGTGCTTATGGCGCAGAGGCAGTTATGCGCTTCGTGGTCGTCTTCCCGCAGAAAGTGCACGTCATTTGTTGCCACCAGGCCCAGCCCCATCTTTTTAGCAAGGTCGATTAACGCTTGGCAAAGATTTGGGTCCTCCCCTTGGTGATGCTGAATCTCGATGAAGAATCTATCGGAGCCGAAAATCTTTAGATAGCTCTCGGCGGCTGTTTTTGCTGTCTTCTCGTCGCCGTTGGAAAGAGCCATCGCGATCTCGCCTTTCAGACACCCTGATGCGGCAAGCAATCCTTCGTTTAACTGGGCGAGGATTTCTCTGTCTATTCGTGGGCGGTAGTAGAATCCTTCAGTGTAACCGATACTTGCCAGCTTCAACAGATTCTGATAGCCGATATGGCTCTCGGCCAGGAGGATTAAGTGATGTGCGGCGTCGGCGATGGAGGTCTTGGTGCGGTCGAATCGGCTGCGGGGCGCAACATAAGCTTCGATGCCGATTATTGGCTTGATATGCGCTGCCAGTGCTTTCGTGTAGAACTCGATGACTCCGAACAGATTGCCGTGGTCGGTGACAGCAACAGAGTCCATGCCGAGCTTCCTACACTGTTTAAGCAGCTCATCGAAGACTACCGCGCCATCTAACAGTGAATACTGGCTGTGCAGATGAAGATGCGTAAATCCTTTATTTCCCATAACTTGCGCTATCCTTACAGCAATGCGTTTTCTGTTGATATGATAGACTTACCCATCAAAGCTGTCAATCCAAATGGTTTGGTTTGACCGATAAATCCACGAAAATCCTGCAATTGTTTTGCCATATTCTGATCGCGGCGGATATAATTTCTTTAGTTTCGAGGAGGACAAATCATGCGGTCAGGCATCACTATGAATGTTCGGCCTGGCGTTTGCCAGACCAGCGCAGCGGTGAGGCTTCGCCTTGCTCAATTTAGTTCAGTCACAGGGTGTCAATCGCTTTTTGCGCTAGCCTTATTTATTGCTCTGGGGGGCGGAAAGGATGATGTAAGATGAAAGTGTTTCCTCTTGTCATTGTGAGCGAGGCGCAGCCGAGCGCGGCAATCTCATCGGTTACGTTTTAGATTGCTTCACTTCGTTCGCAATGACATCTCTACGGGTTTTTAACGTTATTCTGCCATAAGGGCAGAAAGGAAGGCATCAAATGAAACGCTTTAATGATTCGGAAATCGCGTTACTGTTGCTGGCGTTCGTCGGGCTCGTGCTTACCGCTGCAAGTGCGAAGGCAGATTTTACCTTCGGCAAGCCCGTCAATCTCGGGCCGAACATCAACAGTTCGTCAGTCGAGATTGACCCAAGCATCTCGGCGGACGGTTTGGAACTATTCTTCGAGTCCCGCAGACCTGGCGGACACGGACTCGCTGATATATACGTGTCAAGACGGGCAAGTAAAGATGACCCTTGGGGACCTTGTATGAACATCGGGGCCCCGGTCAACACAGCGAATTGGGAACAATCCCCGAGTATCTCGGCTGACGGTCTCTCGCTGTACTTTTCCCCCTGGACCGGTGTGTATGGCAGCGATTACCTTGCGGTAACCACGCGAGCAAGCGTCTCGGATCCCTGGGGACCGCCTGTGAATCTCGGAGCGACCGTCGACAGCTCGGCTGACACCTGGGCCCCGAGCATCTCAGCCGACGGCCTGGTGGTTTTCTTTGTGTCCGGTCGGGCTGGCGGGTTGGGCGGTGACGATCTATGGTTTACAAGCCGGGCAACGAAAAATGACCCCTGGGGCAGCCCGGTGAATTTAGGGGCCACAGTAAACAGCTCTCTTGAGGAGTGTTTCCCGGACATCTCTGCCGACAGCCGTATGTTATTCTTCAGCGATCACATGGGTGGGCCATGGCGGCCCGGCGGTTATGGTGGGCAGGACATATGGGTTACGACAAGGGCAACAACAAACGATCCCTGGGGAGAACCGATGAATCTCGGACCAGTTATCAATAGCTCGTATTGGGACCTTTCGCCGAACATCTCAGCCGATGGTTCTACGCTCTACTTCTGTTCCGACCGTCCCGGCGGAATTGGCAGCGCCGACCTCTGGCAGGCACCGATCATTCCGGTCGTTGACTTCAACGGCGACGAAAAGGTCGACCTAAAGGATTTTTCCAAGTTAGCCCAATACTGGGGTGAGGATGAACCATCGGTGGATATGGGGCCTATGCCTTGGGGTGACCGGAGGGTAGATATTCAGGATGTGGTTGTCTTAGGCGAATATTGGCTGAGAGAAGTTCTGCCGGTTGAACTGGTAGCATATTGGAAGCTGGACGAGACGGAAGGCTTCATCGTGCATGACAGCGCCGGCGGGAAAGATGCAACCGCAAATGGGAATCCAGTATGGCAGCCTACGGCTGGTAAGGTAAGAGGCGCGCTCGAATTCGACGGGGCCGATGATTATGTCAGCACGCCCTTTATCTTGGACCCGGCAGCCGGGGCGTTCAGTGTCTTTGCCTGGGTAAAAGGTGGTGGCCCGGAGCAAGCCATCATATCTCAAGCCGGCGGAGTGAATTGGCTCGCTGCCGGTACTTCGCAGGGCAAACTTATGACCGAATTGAAGGCACCCGGCCGGTTTGGCACGCCATTATTCTCAGAGGCAGCGATTATAGACGGCGAATGGCATCGTGTAGGCCTAACGTGGGACGGCTCCACCAGAACTCTATTTGTGGACAACGTCGAGGTAGCCAAAGGCACGCAGGGTACTTTGGCCAGTTCGCAAGGCGGCCTGTATCTTGGTGCCGGGAGTGCCGGGAGGGGTGAGCCGGGCAGTTTCTGGTCCGGCCTGATAGATGACGTCCGCATCTACGACCGAGCGGTCAGGCCGTGAAGTAGGCAATGTATTCGTGTACGGATACAAAGAAAGGGTGAAGAAATGAGAAGGGCAAAAATTTCGGTAATTCTCGGCTTGGTTTTGGCGTTGGGCCTGGCAACGGAGGTTGCGAACGCAGATTTCGCGTTCGGCAAGCCGCAGAACCTGGGACCTGTGATCAACAGTCCTTCGGGTGACATAATGGGCTGCTTCTCGGCCGACAGTCTGGAGTTGTATTTCTCCTCCAATCGGCCAGGCGGGTATGGCTACTACGACATCTACATGACAACGCGAGCCACGAAGAGTGATCCCTGGGGTCCGCCCCTCAACCTTGGACCGGCGGTCAATACCCAAGTCGCAGAAATCTGCTCGAGCATCTCCTCAGACGGTTTGACGCTGTACATCAGTGAGGACTGGGACTGGTCGCCTCGGCCCGGCGGCTTGGGCGGGTGTGACATATGGATGGCCAGACGGGCAAGTCGTGGTGCCCAGTGGGGCACGCCCGTGAATGTCGGGGCCCCGATCAACACCTCCGCTGGCGAAATAGGGCCGAAGATCTCCGGGGACGAGTTGATCTTAGTCTTCGCATCCGATCGCGCCGGAGGCCAGGGCAGCTACGATCTGTGGATGTCAACCCGGGCAACCATACAGGACGACTGGGGTGCCCCGGTCAATATAGGTGGAATCGTCAACAGTGGGTCCTTCGACCACTCGCCCATCCTCTCATCCGACGAGCGGGCCCTGGTTTTCACCTCCAACCGCCTTGGTGGATTCGGCGGATACGATCTTTGGATGACCACTCGTAAGACCCATAGCGATCCGTGGGGTCCGCCGGTTAACCTCGGTCCAAGGATCAATAGCTGGGGGCATGAAGACGCAGCGTCGATATCCGCCGATGGGCGGATGCTTTACTTCTTGGCCCATACCCCCCCGGGTGGTTTTGGAGGTTATGACCTGTGGGAAGCACCGATCATTCCAATCGTTGACTTCAACGGCGACGGAATTGTAGACCTCAAAGATTTTTCCAGATTGGCTCAATGCTGGGGCCAGGATAAATCATCAGTCGATATGGGCCCAATGTCATGGGGTGACGGCAGGGTCGATATTCAGGATGTACCTGTTTTTGCTGAACATTGGCTGACGGAAGTTCTGCCGGTTGACCTCGTAGCATATTGGAAATTAGACGAGGCAGAAGGCACTATTGCTCAGGACAGTGTCGGTCACAAAGATGGTACGCTTCACGGCGGTCCACTCTGGCAGCCTGCCGGTGGCAAGGTAAACGGAGCGCTCGAATTGGATGGTGTTGATGATTACGTCAGCACGCCCTTTATCTTGGACCCGGCAGGTCCGGCCCAGGCCGGATTCAGCATCTTTGCCTGGGTAAAAAGAGGTGGGCCAGAGCAAGCCATCATATCTCAGGCAGGGGGAGTGAATTGGCTCGCTGCTGGTACATCGCAGGGCAAACTAATGACCGAATTGAAGGCAGCCGGCCGGTTTGGCACGCCATTATTCTCAGAGGTGGTGATTATCGACGGCGAATGGCATCGAGTAGGCCTGACGTGGGACGGCTCCACCAGAACTCTATTTGTGGATAACGTTGAGGTAGCCAAAGGCACGCAGGGTACTTTGCCCGGCTCGCAAGGTGGCTTACAAATTGGCGCTGGCAAGAATCTTGAGACCGGCAGTTTCTGGTCCGGCTTGATTGATGACATCAAGATATACGACCGGGCAGTGACGCCTTAGGCCACCAGCGTTGTGACATGAAAAGGCGAAGGGCTGGCAGTGGGAGCCACTGTCAGCCCTTTTTCTGGCTCCCCTTTTTGCCGGGAATTCACTTGACGGCCAGCCTGCATTCCGTATGATAAATATATAACTAAATTGAATAGAATCGAAATGGTGTAAAGAAGACACGAGACAGAATACAGGAGACAGAAGACAGAAGACAGCGAACAGAAATATGAGAAAGAGGGAGATTTGGGCTTTTTGGGCAAAATAAGGATAATCCGCACAGGCTTTTTTGCAAAACAAAGCCAATTTCCATCAGGCCAAAATGAATGCAACACCAATAAAAGCAAGGGATTATGAAGAAAGATGCGCTTTCAGAGTCCGGCAAAAACAAAGCCAATCAAACCCAATTTCCACGGGGCTAAAATGAACGCCAATTTCTTTGCCGAAAAGGGGTTGTAAAATGGCAACGGGAATATCTTGCATCCTTGAACCTGATCGCGATAATGCCTGCGAAGGAAGGCACAAGAAAACGCAAAACTCAAAAATCAAAATGCAAAGTTGTGGAAAGGTGGATTTGATAGTTTTGAGTTTTAGGCTTACTAATCGCTTCCTTTGTGGGGGCATATTTATTTTGGGCAAATGGCTTAGGCAAGTTGCAGGAAAAGGGAGCAAAGATGATTGAGACTGATATTTCTCGCGTAATTATTGGAGAGTACGGCAAAAAACTCGCGGAGCATCTTGAAAACGATGTGGTTATAGTCGGTGGAGGCCCGGCGGGTCTGGCGGCCGGCTACTATCTGGCTAAAGCAAAGGTCAAGACCACCATCGTCGAAAAAAAGCTCTCCATCGGCGGCGGAATCTGGGGAGGGGCCGCGGGCTATAATGTGGTGACCTTTAAAGACAAAGACATCCTGGATGAAATTGGCGTGACAACAAAAAAGCAAGGTCGCTTGTATATTGCTGACGCCATAGAATTTGCCGCCGCTCTGGCCTATGCGGCCAAAAAAGCAGGGGCGGCGATATTCAACTTAATAGAGGCTGAAGATATTGTTCTAAAACAGGAAACCGTCAAAGGCGTAGTCGTGAACAGTGCCAGCGTACGAGGCCTTGGCCTGCACGTGGACCCATTTTGCATCTGTGCCAAGTATACAATTGACGCTACCGGTCACCCGGCTGAGCTTGTGGGTATGCTCAAAAAGAGAAAGCCGGAGCTGTTTCCGAGGGAGCTGCAGGAGTATTTCATGAACGTGGAGGCATCCGAAGCAGGCGTCGTGGAGAAAACGGGCGAAGTCTTTCCGGGCCTTTACGTGGCAGGTATGGCGGTGTGCGATGTTTATAATCTGCCGAGAATGGGACCAATTTTTGGCGGAATGTTGAAATCGGGCAAAAAAGTCGCTGAGCTGATAAATGAAAGAATGTAGTCTGCCAACACGACGGCAATGTCTGGAGCTGATGGACGAATTCGGTGTTCCGCTGCACATCAGAAAGCATAGCCTGGCGGTGGCCAAGCTGGGCGTTTTTCTGGCAAAGAAGCTAAAAGAAAAAGGCATATCGGTAGATGTGGACCTGATCGATAGAGCCTGTCTGCTTCACGATATTTTGAGGATTTGTGACCTCAAAGAATCAGGTTACGACAGGTCCCGGCAGGCAATCACGGATAAAGACAGAGCAAAATGGCGGCAGTTTAGAGCAAGATACCGCAATCTTTGCCATGAAGATGCTGCCTTTGCCCTTTTGAGGGACGCATACCCGGAGCTTGCCTTAGCTGTAAAGAGGCACAGGTATGCCGCATTGCTGGACGAGAAAGATAAGCCGGTTACCTGGGAGGAGAAAATAGTCTACTACGCCGACAAAAGGGTGATGCACGATAAAATAGTACCGCTGAAGGAGCGATTGGAGGAAGCGCATAGAAGGAATGCGGCTCAGCGGAATTGTGCAAACCAAGCCAAACTTAACACGGAACGGATTGATGCCGCCATTTTTGAATTAGAACGCGAGATATTCGATAAAATAGGCCTGGAACCTCGTGAAGTCACGGCTGGGCGTAATATAAGCCGAACTGGCAAATTGTCGGGCACACACGGGACATGAGGATCCGCAGGCGGACTTTCTCGGTAGTGACATCATCAAATCGCAGCAGGCGCTTATAGCCGACAGTAGTAGATCGGGCAAATTCCTTCCAGCTTCCGCCATCCCAGGCCTCAAGCGTAAATTCTTCGACCCTTTGGCCTACTCTGATATATTCTGCAAGCTCAGCGACATTGAAGGTGGACTCTTTCGCCAGGCTGAATTCTACTGTCGCACTGGTTGTGCCGTCATTAGTGCTCCAGTAAGTATTTTTGTTGCCGTCTACTATTTTATCGGCTCCATAGCTGGGATTGTCGTCGCGCACGTGCGAGGCCTCTGCAGTTGCACCCAGGGCAAGATTTTCGTCGAAGATTTCATCCAGCACTTTTCGCAGCTCGCGCAGGCGTCGGGCATCGTTTTCGTGAATCAGACCCCGGCGGTCGGGCGGAATATTCAGCAGCAAAACGCTGTTTTGACCCACAGAGCTAAAATAAATATCGAGCAGCTTTTCGAGGGATTTCACCTTGTCGTCCTGGCTTGCGTGGTAAAACCATCCAGGCCGGATCGATACATCCGTTTCAGCCGGATACCAGATCAGATTTTCACCGTCACCCAGTGCTTTGATGCTGCCCAAATCCTTTGCCGTGAGGTTCACAAACTCGAACGGTTTGTCGTTCCTATTCATAACGCTCCACTCGGATTCGCGGGCGTAGCCAGCCTCATTTCCGACCCATCGGACATCGGGCCCGTTGAAAATAACCGCGTTCGGCTGCAGCTCGCGGACGAGCGCATAGTAGCCGGGCCAGTCGTACTCCATATCCTTGGCGTTCGGCCCTTTAGCGCCGTCAAACCAAACCTCGGCGACTTGGCCGTAATTTGTCAACAGCTCCCGCAACTGGTTTTTGTAGAAATCGTTGTACTTGACGGTGTCACCGTAGGTAGGCTCATGCATATCCCAGGGCGATAGATATATGCCCATCGCAAGCCCGGCTTGGCGGCAGGCATCTGCAAGTTCCCGCACCACATCGCCCTTGCCCTCGCGCCATGGGCTGTTTTTTACCGAGTGCTCGGTGTACTTGCTGGGCCAAAGACAAAAGCCATCATGGTGTTTGGCGGTCAGGATTATCATTTTCATGCCGGCTTCTTTGCAGACGCGAACCCATTGCCGAGCGTCAAGTGCGCTGGGATCGAACAGCTTCGGGTCTTCTTTGCCGGTGCCCCATTCCCTGTCGGCGAAAGTATTTATGCCGAAGTGTACGAACGCAATAAATTCCCGCTGCTGCCAGGCAAGCTGCCTCGGCGAAGGCGTTACCTGGGCGGCTTTGCGAATGATTTCTTGCTGGTCAGCCGGCTCGGTCTTATCCACCTCGTCGTATACCCGGACATAGTCCGCTACAAAATAATCGGGCAGATCCGCCTTTGTTATGTCACCGCCCCATTTTCCGATTTCTTCGGTCAATTTTATGAACTGCGGCACCTGCGAGACGCCGCCCGCGCTGGTGCGCCAGGTTTCTTTGCCGTCAACGTAAAACACGTATTCATCGGGCTTCCAGTGAAGAGCAAATGTGTGGAAACCTTCGCTCACGCCGGGTATCGTGGATTCTTTGCCTGCGTGTTTGTGGTCCTTGCCGTAGCCGTCCCAGTGCAAATTCTGGGTTATTCTGTCCTCGCGCCAGGGGTATTCCATAATATCGATTTCGGTGCCGTCTCTGCCCTCGTCTCCGACTTTACCGACGCTGTCTGTGTGCACCCAAAATGCCGGCCAGTGCCCCGGCCGTTCGGGAAACCTGCACCGGCAGACCCAGTAGCCGAATTTATGCTCAAACTTATTTTTGGTGCGCACAGCACCGCATGTGTACCGGTCGCCATCTTTTTTTGTCCGCAGTACGAGATTGCCCTTGCCGTCCAGATAGGCGTCCTCTTTGACCCAGTAACCGTCTTGCCGTTTCCAGTCGCCAAGAATCTCCCACTTGGACTGGTCAATCTTCGTGCCGTTGAACTCATCGCTCCACGCTAACTTCCATTCTTTTCCTTCAGGCAGGACCGGCATAAATTCTTCCATTGTGCCGGCGTGCACGTTGGCTGAACCGGCCAACGCGGAGAGCACGATGCCCAGAGAAATGAAGTGGCACGGGCTTGCAGCCCGTGGAAACACGGCCAAGATGGCCGTGCCACAACTGGTAGAGAACGATCCACTTTTCATGCTCTTATTTCCTCCGGTAGTTTTTTCAACTTTCTTCGCCGGGTTGCCGTTAGGCCCGACACAATCGTAACGACTAACATAATCACAAACGTCACGGTGGTGAACCAGTGTCCCCAGTAAGCGGTTTGTACGTGGGCCATTTTAATAAGCACTGTGCCGATGGCAAAAGACTGCAAGAACATCTTTATTTTGCCGGAAGCCACGGCCCCGAAGTTTATGCCGTGAGATTCGCAAAGGTGTCGCAGGACGGTTACGTAAGCCTCTCTCAGGACCAAAATGCCTGCAATCGACCAGTGCACCATCCTAAGGGCATTGTCGGGCAGGTCAAAGAGTTTTGGCTGGCCGATTATCGCAAAACAAATAAAGGTCCCGCAGATCAGGGTTTTGTCAACCAGAGGGTCGCTCATTCGGCCGAATTTGCTGGCAACGTTCAATTTTCTGGCGATGGGCCCATCGATCAGGTCGGTAATACCAGCGATGACGAACAGGACAAATGCGGTGTCCAGAAAGAGTGCTTTGTTTTCAACATAGGGCACGCGAAGAACCATAGTCAGGAAAATAGCAGTCAAGCCGAGCCGGGAGAAAGTCAAGATGTTCGGGAGCAGTTCAACCATAGCGAAAAGTTTAGCTTTTCTGTGATATAATTCAATGCTAAATTTGCCGGACAATCAGGTCGTAGTTTTCTGTGCCAGTGACCTCGGCGTTGATAAACTGGCCGGCAGTTGCGGAGCAGTGTTCTATTATGCAGATGCTGTCCACCTTTGGCGCCTGGCCGTAGAAACGTCCGCGGCCGATACCCTTGTCGTCGATCGAATCAACAAGGCAGGTAAGTCTATTGCCGATCCTGTTTCTGTTTTTGGCAAAGGCAATCTCTTGCTGGGTCAGCATCAACTTTTCCAGCCGATGCTGCTTTACCGTCTGTGCGATCTGACCGGGCATTCTTGCCGCGCCGGTGCCTGACTCCGGGTAGAATTGAAAACAGCCAAGGGCGTCAAACCGGGCCCACTTTATAAACTCCAGAAGCTCAGCGAACTGACGGTCGGTCTCTCCAGGAAACCCAACTATCAGTGTTGTCCGAAGGACAATATCGGGGATGGCGCGGCGTAGCTTTTCGATCAATCGGTGCAGCCGGTCTTTTGTGTCGGGCCGGCGCATAGCTCTCAAGATCGTGCGGTTCACGTGCTGAATCGGAATATCGAGATAATGAATGGTTTTTTTGCTCGATGCAATGGCATCGATTAGCCGGTCGTCGATGCCCGTGGGCCATAGATACATCAATCGAATCCAGGCGACCCCAGCAATTTCTTCAAGTTCGGTTATGAGTTTAGCCAGGCCGTTTTTCATTTTCAAATCCCGGCCATAGCAGGTGGTATCCTGCGCGATTATATTCAGCTCGGCCACGCCGCAGCGGGCCAGCTCGGCAGCTTCTGCCAGGATGCGAAGCCTGGATTTACTTCTGAATTTGCCTCTGATTGCCGGTATGGTGCAGAACGAGCACCGGTGATTGCAGCCCTCGCTGATTCGCAGGTATGCCCAGTGGCGTCCGGTAATAAGCAGTCTGCCACTATCATTGCTGCGTTTTTTGGGCCAGTGCTCCAGGTAAGCAAGGCGCTTTTTGCAGAAAAGAGTTTTTTTGACTATCCGGGCGATATTATCTCGCTGCCCAAGGCCAATAACAGCATCGATGCCGGGTACCTGGTCAAGAAGCTGCCGGCCGAGCCTCTGTGATAAGCAGCCGGCGACGATTACTTTTTTGACGTTGCCGCGACCTTTACAATCGACCGCGTGATATATTGCCTGCAGTGCCTCGGCCTTGGCCGGTTCGATAAAACCACACGTATTAATGACAACAACATCAGCATTTTCCGGCTTGGCAGTTATTACTAAGCCCGATTGCGCGATTTTCGCCAACATTTTTTCAATGTCCACGATGTTCTTGGGACAGCCCAGCGCCACGAAGCCTACAGTGACAATTTTTCGCTGTTTTCTTATCATAAACCGATAAAATAGCAAGAAAGCGTTATTCTGTCTAACATTATGATCTGGGCAAAAGAAGACATCGATTTTTGTTAATTTATTGGAATATGCTTGACGATAAGTAAATGAGTGGAATATAATGCCTTTTAAGCCGTCGAAAATACAAAGAGTAGTTTAACGCAGAGACACTGCGCCTTGTACGCGCATATTTTTGTTTCTGGTGGGAACGTGCTTATGGATTATGGCGGCCACAAGCTCGGCCGCAGTCCAATTGTTGTTGTGACTGCGGCTGCTATGGCTCTCCTTTGGGTTGGAGGCTGTGACGAGTTTTTTGCCCAAAAATCTGCCGGTATAGAGTCAGAAAGCATCATCAACGAACTCAGCAGAATCAAGCCTGTAGCTGAACCAAACATCTCAATTCCCCAAGTTTATAAGGAAGCGCCCAAAATCGTTGAGCAAATTGTCGGCGGCAAACCGGAATTCAAGCTATTTTACTTTTGCAATTATCACATTTCGGACGAGTTAAGACAGGTAGTTAACGATCAGTTCGCCACAATGATTTTCGACGAAAAAGGCAAGTCAACCCGACAGGCAGACTACACGGTCAGCAGTGTTGCCGCCACCAACCAGTTGATAGT
>JAFNGF010000379.1 GCA_017885385.1 Planctomycetota bacterium | reverse complement strand
GGAAATATGGAAAAACTGGTCAAGAATGTAGATATTGACACCAATGCCAAGATGGACGAAGCCGTCCTCGACGATGTCCTCAAGGCGTTCGAACAATCAAAGGCGAAAAAATTAGCGGCTGCTCAGCCGAGTATGTGGAGAATAATTATGAAAAGCCCAATCACAAAATTAGCCGCTGCGGCAGTGATAATCGGAGTGTTTGGATTGTTTCTTTTCGTCGGGGATGGCCAGGCAACCCTTTATGCACAGGTTATGGAAGCTTTTGAAGAGGCCAAAACTATTTATGCTGTCGGATATTGCCTTGAAGACGGCCAAATGAAAGAGGCTTACGAACTGTGGTATCAACAAGCCCTCGGATTGCGTACGGAGGAAACCTATCAGGGTAAAACCCGTACCAGCCTGAACAATGGTCGGTACGAATGGGAATATCTGCAGGGCAACAACTTTGCCATTCAAACAGAAAGCATCCGAAAACTCCAGCTGCCCGGCGAACTGACAGAGCCCAGCAGGTATTTGAAAAGATGCCGGCGCGATCCGGACGGCGATGTGGAAGTTGATGGTTCCCTTTGCGCTTTGTATACCCACACACGCCCTGGAGATGATGAAACACCGCCGGTCAAGTCAATGGTGTGGATCGACAAGCAATTGCGGTTCCGACGATATGAAGAACAGAAATTCCTCGACGGCGTCTGGCAAACAATCGAATTATCCACCGTTGCTTACGATATACCGATCGAATCCAGACTGTTTACAGCAGATTTCGGTCCGCAGATTAAGATCATCAAACCTCAAGATGCAATCGAGAGCCTATTTCCGATAAAAAATGCAATTGTTGTAAAAGAGACTATGGGACTGGTTTTTGCGGTGCACGAGTTGAAACGAAACGGCAGTTACATATTTACGACCGTCTCGGTTCGTCCTACCACGGATACTCGCGACCAAATCCGGAATTACACAGCCTCAGGTGACAGACCTGGCTTAAAACAATGTGGCGACTTGTATCTTACGAGCCGGCGGCAGCGAAAGGAAAACGGCGACCTGGAAGAACGCCCTTATGCCCATACGGAACTTGGCTGCTATCAGGCCGATGATGTTTTGATTCGATATTTTGCCTCACTGCCGATGGCACAATGGCAGGGTGTAAACGACAAATTTGAACTGTCCGCGTGTATCTTCGCGATGGGCGGACTCAGGCAATTACTCTTGGAAAAAGGACAAACCCTCCAGACAGAATTCAGGGTTACTCTGCCTCTACCTGCCGAGGACACAGCAGTTGAGGAAATCGCCTTGAATCTATATGAAAGAGCCAAACTGATAGCCCCTGATAAACTGCTCCGATTGGAACCCAGGCCATCCAACATCACCAGCGAAGAATTTGCTTNNCGGCCTGTCGTGGGGGCTAAAATCGGCAGTGACATCAGAAGTCACGACGGCCGGCTCTATTGGTATTATCAAAATGCAGAAAAAGATTGCGCCGTCTCAGATGCTGATGGCGCAGTTGTATTGCAGGGAGAGCAAATGTTCCATCCGGATCTTCCCGCCCAGAGTTCCCGTATGCTCTTTGCCGTCCAGGAAGAAAAACATTTAGCAGGCGTGGCACCAGTAACTGGCCAGACTTTTGGAAAAACTATAACCTTAACGATGCAGCCAGCCTGTCGAGTTCTTGGGCGATTTGTCTGTCCTGAGCTAAGCGACAACGCAGAGGTCCTCAACAGATCAGTTGATACTTATCTGAATTTCTTCGAGAATAAAATGATGTATCTTGTATTTTGTCATAGGACAAACAAGCAAGAGTTTGAAGCTCTGCTTATGCCGGGACAGTATGAAATGAGCTGTGAGAGCCACGATGCAAATAAGAAATGGATTGCCAGGGCGGGGCGGTTGCTGGTTGTGCCTAAAGGCAAGCGAGAACTAAACCTAGGTACGATTGTTCTGAAACTTGAAGACTATAAATAGTACGAGCAACGGTGATATTATTTTATGGCCGACCCATTGAATTGGCTCGGCCTTTTTTATTTGTACGAATGGCAGAATCTCCACTGAAAATTGGGTGCGCAGGATGTACTTCTTTCATCTATAATCGTGAAGGCCATGGCAAAGTAATTACAGAAGCCAAGTATCGAGGACAGTTCTTGATAGAGCGGCAAAGAAAGATTGTACAATTATTTGATACGTCAGGTGCACGTTTGCATAGACTTCTGGCGCGACTGACGCGGCACGAGGACGTAGTAGGAGATTTGCTGCAGGAACTTTTCATAAGGTTGTGGA
Organism: Planctomycetota bacterium; assembly: GCA_017885385.1. Classification (GTDB taxonomy): domain Bacteria; phylum Planctomycetota; class Phycisphaerae; order Sedimentisphaerales; family Anaerobacaceae; genus JAFNGF01. Next base: position 901 of record JAFNGF010000379.1, on the reverse strand, counting down.
ATTCCAAAGCGTTTGATAAGGCGAAAGACCCTTTTGCGTATGCTTACCGAGCGGCTATGAACCTTGCGTTCGAGTGGCGCAGACAGCGGAAAATTGCGTGCCAGTCGTTGAAAGAAGATTGCGCGGCGGCAAAGGATGACTCATCAGCATTAGGCAGTATGATTCAGGCTGAAGAGTTGGAGCAAGTCCTCGACGCCACCTCGAAATTGCCTGGCTTGGCCCGAGATGTAGTCGTGATGCACTATATTGAGATTGAGCAGGAATCTTTCGAGGAAATTGCAGAGCGCCTTGGTAAAAAGCCACAGTATATGCGTTCCTTGTGTTCAAAAGCCATGGCTGAGCTTAGAGGAATGCTGGCAAGTGAGAAATACCAGCGGAAATAGCTGTGCCGTCACGATGAGGTGATACCATGTCGGGAATAGATGAAAAAGAAATTGAGAGTCGTTTTGAAGTCATCTCAAAATTTGAGATAAGCCCTGAAGTTACTGCCAACGATCTGAAAAGGGTAAGAGAAACCTTAACTGAGCAAATGAGTAGGCAGCAGCCAAGGGAGCAGAAAATCTGGAGAATAATTATGAAAAGCAGAATGACAAAATTAGCCGCTGCGGCGGTGATAATAGCCGGGACAATAATCGGCTTACACTGGTTTGGCGATGGTTCCCCTGCTTATGGAATCACTGAAGCTCTGGAGCTGTGGAATAATGCTGAGACAGTTCACATCAAAGGCTGGAAGTTTCTTCACACAGGCGACGATACCCAATTACAGAAGTTTCCATTTGACATCTGGTTTGATAAAAGAAACGTTCGCTTCAAACATTGGCGTCCTCATAGTTCGTCCGGGGTCTACACGACCGAAACGCCAAGATATTGTCTGACTGTTTCAGATGGCCAATACATAATG
>JAFNGF010000378.1:1142-13972 GCA_017885385.1 Planctomycetota bacterium | reverse complement strand
GTATGGACTATCACGGTCCGGCCCTTCTCGGCGACAATTCGGCTTCGACGCAAGACATTATCGAGGGATTCCGCGGAATGCATGCAAACAGCGTTTTCAAGCCAGCCCAAAATCCCAACGTGGATGTTTTCAGCGGCGCCGTTCTCAATAGTAATATGAAAGAGCGTCGCGGGAAGAGCAGAATCTTTTGCGTTAAGCGGAATAAAAGGAGAAAACGCCTCCATTTCTACCTTTATTGGCAAATCATCACTTCGATAGCGCACGACGCCTATCGGATACTCGCCGGAAAATTCAACCGTCCCAAAATCCTGATTCAACTGCCTAGCGATGATTTTATCCTCACCTTGCACCAGCACCGCGAATCCGGAATCTACCGGGCAGTCCGGCCTATATGTTCGGTAGTTGTCCGCTCCGTAGCCGGAAAAAACGTGCTGATTGAAAACTTGCCACAGAGCCAGCGTTCCATCGCCGCGAAGATACAGTTGCCCTGTCCCGATGCCACCGACCGGCATTCCTATTGTTTCGAGGTCTTTGCCGCGAAAAGTTTCGCGCTGGCCACGCTCAAAAAGGCGCTGCACAAAATCCTTTGAAAGGCCTTTATCAGCGGGAATAAGATGCTCGGTTTTGGCATCGGCTTGTGCGGCTGTGTTTTGGGACACGGCCAGAAATGTCCAAACTAAAAATCCTATCGCCATTATCCAGATTTTTCTCATTTCAGTGTGCCTCCCTGATTTATGACGGAGAATAATTGCATTTAGGGCTACTCGATCCCGGCAGTTGCGCCCTCAAGTTTGAGCGCGACAAGTGTAGGTTCAACAATATGCAGATTATTCAAAAGAGGTTCTGTATATTTTATATCTCCATATTCGGCCTGGTCAAAATGGTGCTGTTTGCCAACGTGATTATTCCAGTCGACGCCTTCTGTCAAAAAGCCGGTATCCTTGTGATGATGCTTTGCGATTGCCCGCAGAATAGTAAGACCATCAAGAAGATACGATTTATTGCGGGTATCAGAATAAGCTTCGAGGTAAGCAAGGGCGGCTTCTGCATTTTCCCAAAGATACGCTGTGTCCCAGCTCTTTTCCATAAAAAGCAGGCCCTTGGTGGCACAGCCGTTTCTGTCCTCGGTCATCTTGAATTGATCCAGGCCGGCAAGGCACTTATCATAGGCAAAACGCCGGATATTTTCATCGCCCAGCAAATCAGCCGCTTGCCGCAGGACGCGAAACGCCACTGCGTAGGCGACGTTTTCATGCTCATCATAAGTATCGTGATTGATGCTGCCGAAGATGCCGCCTTGCTGCATAAACACTTTTGTTTTTTCCTGGATTCTGCCCGTGTAATCAGCCAGGCCTCGCCGCGTAAGTCCGGTAAAAAGCTGGATTATGAATAGGCCATCAGCGCTTTTAGCAAATAAAGGGTCGCTGCCGCCGTCCGGACTTTTAGGATAATGTTCGCCGGTCGGTCTACAACGCCTCGGATACCAGCCGTTCGGTGCAGGCTTTACATTTGCATCTATCCACCCGGCGGTTTTCGCGGCGATGCTGCGCATTTTATCTTTTCTTTCGCCCTCCAAAATGTCGCTAAAGATAAGCAATTGAAACGCCACTTTTGCCATTGAGCCGGGACAAAACCAATCGTTATTATGCTTGTAATTAAGGCAAAAACTGCCGCTGGCAGTGTCACGGTAGCTAACAATAAATCCTGTCTTGTAGTCGATAAACCCGTCCTCCAGCACGTGGTCCAACAGGCTGACGGCTTTATCCGCCGTGCAGGGGTCTCTGATATGTTTTGCGAACAAATAGATTTCGTACGCGCCGCCGACGGCGTTTGCCGCCCAGCCCGGCCCTTCGAGATTGCCAAAATCATGCCAGGCCATTACGTTGCCAGACTTATCCACGAAGGTTGACTTGCAGCAAAGATACTGCTTATAAGGGATCAAAGTTCGCTCGACAGCAAATCTGACCGAGTCACGCGCCGAATCCAAGATCGTGTACGAAGGGTCCTGCGGCAGGTAAAAACCCGATGTGACTTCCTCCAGCAGCAGATAATCAAGGCCGAACATATACGACTTCACAGCCTTTTCATTGGCGCCCGTAATCTGGACCGTCAATTTATGCTCGCCTTTATCCAGCTCGTGGACGCCCATATTCAAAACGCCGGTTGCCACCACGCCGTCGTTGTAAAGGTCAATCGGCTCACCCAACTTTTTGCCGTCCAGATAAAGTTGAACGATGCCGTAGTCGATTGCCTTTGTAAGCTGCATCTTCACCCGGTACGCTCCGGTTTTTTGCACGGGAACCGATAGATCCAGTTTGTCGCCCGGCTTAGCATCAGTCCACCATAGATGTGCATAGCCGCTCCAGTTGGGACCAAATCCATCCATATCCTGCCTTTGCGGGTCGCCTGCGGTACTGCTTAGAATCTTCAAGTCCTCGCCTTCGAGCGATCCTTTAACCTTGAAGAATTCAATCGGGCCCCAGTAACCTTTCCGCTGCTCGGCCGGCACAGGGTCATAAGAATCAGCTTGGCCGGCAGCCTGATACCAATACACGGTAGCAGCATAAAGCGTGGGCCTTTCGTTAGGAAAGTACTTTTCAATGGCAGCTTCAAACGACCTCTGGAAGGGGACGTTGTCGGTGATGTGCCATCGATTCACGGAGACATGGCCCTTATTGCCCATGCTGATCGTCTGGTTGTGGTAGCAGTTCTCGAACAGCGTGGGATTACACCAGGCGTAGCCAAAATAGTCTTCCGAGCCGGTTCCGATTGTTGAGGGGAACTTTTCGCCATCGACAAAGAATTTCTCGTCCCCCTCGCCCCACCAACTGCCTCGCGGATTCCAGACGTGCAGCATCACGCCGCAGAAACGCCCCCTCCCTTCGGTTTTTAGCATCGTCCAATCAATCGCTCTGCGCTCGGGCTCGGCAGGTAAGAATGCGTCACGGTGCCACTTCGCATGGAATCGCCCCAGCCGCTCAATGGGCTGGGAGAGGTCCGCATAGGCGATGTAAAAAGCGACTCTCCTCTGCTCCTTGCCGTCGTTGACCAGCTCCACTTTCGCGCGCTTGGCGAACGGCATGTACCAGAAACAATACCAATAGCCCTTGTCCGTCAGACCCATCGGGAACGAATTATATTTGTTGGCGCCGGCAGCCGTCCCGAAGAAATCACCGAAGGGCGACCACACGCTCGGCACGTTCTCGTCATCCCAACTGATCTTCACTGTCAGCTCGCGCAGCACTGTGCGATCTTCCGGAGAGGGAGGCAAGTCCAGGTAGGCTCGGATTCCGGTGATAGCACGCGGGCCGTCCAGACTCTTGACCTCGGCGCTCTGCCCAGGCGCAACATTTACCCACCCGGTGACGTAAACCGATTGGCGCGGGTATTCGTTGAGGATTGTGTTAATCCTCTTGGCACCCCAGTCCGGGTGAAAGAAAGATGACGGATCGTTTTGGCTGAGAATTGCGTTCGCTCGGTCAAGTGCAGTAGACTCCTCCGCCGACAACTGGCGCTTGAAGGTGGGCACCTGCGTGCCCTTGGGGTATGTCGTGTAGACGAACTGGAAGTAGGCGCCCCAGCCCTTGTCGGCGACGATCTTGCACGACTTCTGGTAAGGGATCGGCGTGTAGTTGTTCCAACCCATCGCCACCGTGTGAACCAGGGCAGGCCGGGTGAAGGGATCATTCTGGCCGTCGAAGTAGCCCTTGAACGGCAGGTCCACCACGGGCTCTTTCGCACCATCGAGGTAGATGCGGACGTGGCCTTGTTCCGGGCGCGCCGACCAGATTCGCCAGATACAGCCCGGGCCTTCCATCTCGGCGAACACGAACTGATCGCCTTCCCTGCGGATGATGCCGTCGCCATCGCCGTTAGCCGCCCAATCAACGTATTTGCCCGATGCCTCGTCGTACTTACTTTTGCGGTCGTAGCTCGACCACTGCGCGCACTTTTCGCCAGCGGCGGGCAAAACCGCCAATTGCTCCAAGTCGGTAAGCCGGTTGATGAGGTCAATATACGTTAGTCTTTCGCCGCTGCCGGCCTGCGCGGACTGCACAAACCGAACGCCTGTCAGAGAGGCGCAGAAGCAGCCGCAAACTACCATCTCAAATATTGTCCCCCGGAATCTGTTCATGTTTCACTCCCTTTCTTAGCAAGGTCAGTGCTAAAATGTAACAATAACAAACCGCGTTTTTGAAAGGCCATATTTTAATAAAAAAGGCTCGGCCTTGCCAATATCTTTAGCCAAAAACAAAATACATTAGCAAGGAAGAGCCTGCGTTCAATGCTCGATGCTCGCCCTTTGAGGTCTTTGCCGCCTCCGTTTTCCCGCCGGGCGAATGCAACCAGCGACGCCGGAACCGCCGGTGGTTTATCAAGGGTACTTCACGGTACAGCCGTAAGGCTTAGTTTTCGGGGTGCTTACCGGTTTGCCGGCCATCAACTCGACCAGAGCCTGATCAACATAGTTAATCAACTTTTCGCCGGCTTTCGTTTTGCCACTTGGCGAATTGTCAATAGCACCCTCGTATACGATGTTGCCTCTCCGGTCTATTATGAAGATATGGGGCGTTGTCTCGGCGCCGTAGGCATGACCCACCTGGCCCGGCCTATCGTCGAGCATCGGATACGGCAGCTTGTGCTTCTTGGCAAATTCTATGTTTGCCTCCGGAGTCGTATGGCTCGTGCTGTTCATCGCCAGCCAGACGACATTCTTATCCTTATACTTGTTGGCAAGCTCAACCATGGTATTTTGGCCGTAGTGACGAACAACATAGGGACACTCGAAGTTGAACCACTCCAGGACCACAATTTTGCCCCTGTAGTCAGAAACACTGATGCTTTTGCCGTCAAAACTCTTGAGGGTAAAATCCGGCGCCTTCTTGCCTGCCGGCTCCACTGCCTGTTCCGCTGCCGGCTTCCTGGCTTGCCTGACCCGCAGCGACCGTTGGAGCTGCTGCCGTTTCTGCTCCAGCTCCTGCAATCTGCCGGTGAAATCCTTCTGCTGCTTGGCGATCAGATTCTCCAGACGCTTGGCAGTCTGGGTCGCCTTTTCTTTTACGGCGATCTCGCGGATTTCCCGCAGCTCGCCGATATACTGCTCCTGCTCGGCTTTCAGCTTGGCAATTTGGTCTTCCAGATTCTTCAACGCCGTCTTGGGGTCGGACTCAGACCGCCCAGACTGCAATTTCTCGCGCATTTGGGCCCTGAATTGCTGCTTTTCCTCCTCGGACATCTGTTGCCATTTTTCCTTCCACTTGGCCCTTTCTTCGGGAGAAAGGTCTCGAAACGCCGGTCCGAGACCTTGCTCAGCCTCCGAGCTCAACGCCCTTTTCCTCTCTGGCTGCGGTTTTTCCTTTTCTTGCCCAAGAGCAGGCCAGGCCACCGCCAGAACCATTAAGGCCACGACCATTGGCAGTAAGTACCTCTTCATGGTACTATCCTCCAAAAAACTAAACCGTTCTAAATTGACAATTGATAATTGTAAACCTGTCCTGAGCAGCGTCGCAAGATTGAAAATTCGCTTCAGCGTTCGCCGCCCTGTCTTGTCTTTTCCGGCCGATCGCCGCGTGGTCTCTCAGGTCTTGGAGGCTCTTGCTGTGCTTCTCGCGGCCTGACTCTCAATTCGGTCTGATACTTGCCGATAAGCCTTTCGAGGCGTTTGGCCGTTTCCTGAGCCTTTTCTTCTACAGCCATCTTGCGGATAGCCTGCAGCTCGCCGAGCAGCACCCCGGGCGGCGGTCCTATCGGAGCACCTTCGCCTTTCAGCTTGGCAATCTGCGCTTCTATCGCGGCAATTGCATCCTGTCGGCTCTGGCGGGCCTTCATCAATTTCTCCCTTATTTTGGCACTGTCCTCAGCAGGGGCATCCCGAAGCTTCTGCAAGGCCTCGGGTGTTATCCCTGTTTCGATAGCCGCCTTTAATTTGGCAACCTGCTCTTCTATGGCTTTGACCGCTTGCAGCTGTTCTTCTCGCCCCATGCCCGGGCCCAGCCTGCCGGCGCCAAAGCGCTCGCGCATTCCGGCCTTGAGCTTCTCTTTTTCCTCCTCAGACAGGTTTTGCCATCTTTGGCGCATTTCGGCTCTGAAATTTGCCCTTTCATCCTCGGACATGTTCGGCCATTTTTCTTTCAGCTTAGCTGCCTCTTCGGGCGAGAGCATTTGAAACATTGGCCAGTCCTCGCGCTCTGCCGCCCGACGTTCTGCCGGCTGACCCTCGCGCTGCCCAAATGTGGGCCAGGCTGCCGCCAGAACTGCCAGGACCACAACCATTGGAATCAGGTACCGCTTCATAATTCTATCCTCCAAAAATCAAAGCCACTACGATTCAACGAGCTGACGGTCAGACTATCTCTTTGCGCGCAGGCTAACACTTTTCGCACGGGCACGCAAACAAAAAAATGCCCGTGCAAAGTGGCAGGTCGCGATAATAAAGGTTTTCTCGATCCCCGATTCTCGATGCTCGATTTGGCAGCGGCTGCTTCCGCGGCCATCGGGCATCCGGTATCAGGCATCAAAAAAGCTGCTCCGGTGGATACCGGANNCGCCAGTGGCGGACGAAGGCTGGAACGGATGGCGGATTTAGTGCCGTCAAGATGCTCTCACACTAAACTCTGGCTCCTGCCAAAGTTTTTTACTTCTACGGCTTCTCTGTAGCCCTCGCACCTCGCGGAGTTCTTGGCGTGGCTCCTTCGCCCCGCTGGCCGCCACCGGTTCTGCCGCCAAATCCCCTCGTGGGCCTTTCAATCATCGTTGTGAGACGGTCTTCGGTTTCCTTGGCCTTCTCTTTTACCGCCAGCTCACGAACGGCCTTCAAGTCGGCAGTGTTTATTATGATGAATTGTTCACCTTCCGCCGGTGGCTGCATTCGGCCTTGTAGTCTGGAAAGCTGCGCTAAGATCGTTCCGATCGCTGCCTGCCGTGCGTCACGGGCCTTTGTAAACTTTTCCCTTAACTGGGTTTTTTCTTCCTCAGAAAGGTTCGCAAATCCCTCCGGCCTTGGTTGGGCTTTGAGGCCTTCCTTGAGCTTAGCAACTTGCTGTTCAATCACCTCAATCACTTTCTGTTGCTCTTCGGGCGTCATGAAGCCACCACGACCACCTCCAGCGCCGGCGCCTCTGCCTGGGGCTCGTTCCTGGCCAAATGTGACCCAGGCCATCGTCAAAGCCACTGCAATGACGACGATTACAGTTAGGTACTTTTTCATAGTTACTGACCTCCAAAAGTATGTTACTGAACTGCAATTCAACTGACTCCCACAGTGAGAGCCAGCATTTGACTACAGCCTTTTATACTGCCTAAAGTGTTGAGTGACTACAGTGTCTATCCCGATAAATCGGGACAGCTTTAGCTCACTTTAGGCACTTTAGCTCACTTTATAATTCAAGATTGTCTCAGCCTGCCCCGCCGGGAGTACCCGCGCCCCGCTGCGGCCCTGGCCTGGTTCCTCCCTCGCCCGGCTGGCCCGGGGGCCCGCCCGGAAACGGAAACCTGCCAAATCCAAACCCTCTCTGGCCCGCTTCAACCAGCGCCGTGAGACGGTCAGCCGTTTCCTTGGCCTTCTCTTTTACCGCCAGCTCACGAACGGCCTTCAGATCAGCAGTGTTTACAATGATGAGCTGTTCACCTTCTGCCGGTGGCTGCATTCGACCTTGCAGTCTGGCAATCTGTGCGATAATCGTTGTGAGCGCGTTCTGTCTTTCCTGGCGAGCTTTTGTGGACTGTTCTCTTAACTTGGTTCTTTCTTCCTCAGAGAGGTCCTGGAATGACCTGCCCGGTGCAAGGCCTGGGGCTTGCATCCCTGCCTTCAGCTTAGCCAGCTGCTCTTCGATGGCTTTGATCGCTTCCAGCTGGGCTTCACGCCCGAACATTGCACCTGCGGCGCCGAATTTCTCACGCATTTGGGTTCTGAACTTCTCCTTTTCTTCCGCGGACATGTTCTGGAAACGTTCACGCATCTTGGCCCTTTCCTCCTCGGACATTTGAGGCCCGAAGCCCTGACGTTCTGTCGGCTGGCCCTCGCGCTGCCCAAATGCAGTCCAGGCTACTGCCAAAACCATCAAGACCACAACCATTAGGATTGAGTACCTCTTCATAATACTATCCTCCAACAAGCAAGATAGACTGTTAAACTGGACCAACGCGGACTTTCCCCGCTGGGCCGTACACACATCTTACTGTACGAGAGGGACGCAAATACGCAAGCTTTTATTGCGTCAAACCGAAAAAAGTCCGCCCCCTATTATGATAAAAGCATGCTGATTTTCGCCCAAAGAGGATTGTCCCGGCCCGCTGCGCCGGGTTATAATTCGGATGCCCGTACCTCGGTACGTTACCTCCGGCTGAAGAACGTCGGTCAGAAGACTCCTGTTCAGGCAGAATCAGGAATGTCCGCCATGCGACAAAAGAAAGGCTTCACCCCGGTAGAGGAGATTGAGATTTGTCGGCACCGCCGCCTTCGGTGTGGTCTTCTAACGGGGTTCACGCTAATAGAGCTTCTGGTGGTAATCGCCATAATCGCCCTGCTCATGGCGATATTGCTGCCCAGTCTGCAGCGCGCCAGCAGACAGGCAAAGGCAGTCGCCTGCCAGGCTAACCTGCACCAGTGGGGTCTGATTCTTGCGACGCGTACTGCGGATGACGGAGGCCGGTTCGCCGACAACCAAGAACACCAATGGGAGTGCCCGGCTGATCCAATTCTATATTACGGCGGCGGTTTTGCCGAGCATTTTCTTTGCCCGATGGCGCGAAAATTTGGATTTGCGCAACAGGTTGGCACGTTTGAATCCTGGATTTGCCCCAATCACCACCGGCGATGCGGCAGCTACGGCTCGAACGGCTGGTGCTTTGCTATGAACTACGGCGCTCCGAGAAATCTGGCCGAATCTGCATGGCAGCACATCGATCAGAAGAACGGAGACAACATACCGGTCCTGTTGGATAGTCGTCGGCCCGGTGCGTGGCCTGACACCTTCGCTCACCCACCCACATACGAAGATGCGCCGGACCTGAGCATTTGGCCGGGACAAAATATGGACTCTTTCTGCATCACCCGTCACGATGGGTTTGTAAGCGGCCTCTTTATGGATTGGTCGGTTCGCAAGGTCGGACTCAAACAGCTTTGGACGTTGAAATGGAGCCGCCAGTTTGACACATCGGGTCCCTGGACCAAAAGTGGCGGCGTCAGGCCGCAGGACTGGCCTGCATGGATGAGGCACATGAAAGACTATTGAGACCACGAAGCACCGTGGAGCTAAATATTTAGCCCCCCAAACCCGTCCTGAGCCGGGTCGAAGGATTCATTTGGGGGTTTTGCGACGGAATTTCCGATTGCACGCCTGACTTTGCCAATAAAACCCGCGATTTCGGCCAGCATTTTTCCTTTATCGGAAAGATTCCGCTCGATCAGTTCCGCTATTTTCGAGCCGATGATCACTCCGTCAGCACCGGCCCGGGCGATGGCGGCTGCGTGTTCGGCTTTGCTGATTCCAAAGCCCACACAAACCGGCACAGGCGTAATCTTTTTCAATTTGGCGATCAGTCCTTCAACCACATCGGACAGATCCGCCCTGCTGCCGGTAACGCCTAACACCGACACGGTGTAGATAAAGCCGGTTGTTTTCGAGGCAATCAGTTTCATTCGCGCCGGCTCGGTATTCGGCGTAACCATAAAAACCGTATCCAGGCCTGCCGAAATAGCGGCATCATATATCTCATCGGCATCATCGATGCTCATATCGGCGACCAAAACGCTATTGACGCCGGCCTGGTGAAAATCCCGGAAAAATCTCTCCTTTCCATACTGATAAATTAGGTTGTAGTACATTAGCAACCCGATGGGAACGTCTTTGTGGTCCTTGATGTTACGGATAAACTCCAGGGCCTTTCGCACAGTCATCCCGCTTTTCAGCGCCCGGATATCGGCCTTCTGGATTGTCGGGCCATCGGCTATCGGGTCCGAGAAAGGTATGCCCAGCTCCAGAACATCCGCCCCGGCATCGATAGCTGTTTTTACGATTGCCAGACTTGTATCCAAATCCGGGTCGCCGATGACGAAAAATGGAATCAGTGCCGCCCGATTGGCTTGCGCGAGTTCGGAAAAAACTTGCTTGTACGTCTTCATCTACTGTCAGTCCTTCCCCGTTATCGGTGGTCAATCTTCCAAAGGCCGGCATCTTTCCACAATTGAGACGTCCTTATCACCTCGACCGGAGAGATTTGCCACCACGATTGTTTCAGGGTCAAGTTTCCCTTTTTGGCTGATAAGATATGCCAGAGCGTGCGCCGGTTCCAGAGCGGGCAGTATGCCCTCCATCTTGGTCAGCAGCTCGAAGGCGTCAAGCACATCATCGTCCTGGGCGGCGACGTACCGCGCCCTTCCGCTATCCTTCAAATAGCAGTGTTCCGGCCCAACAGCCGGATAATCCAGACCTGCACTTACCGATTCGGTTTCGCTGACCTGGCCTTGTTCATCCTGCAGAAGGTAGGTTTTTGCCCCGTGCAGGATTCCGACACGACCGGCTGCCAGTGTCGCAGCGTGTTTGCCGCTGCTCAGACTTCTGCCGCCGGCTTCAACGCCGATCAGCCTGACATTCTTGTCATCCAAGAACCCTGAAAAAATGCCTATGGCGTTACTTCCGCCGCCGACACAAGCAACCACTATGTCCGGCAATCTGCCTATCTTTTCAAGGCATTGCAGTCGCGCTTCCTTGCCGATGCGGCTTTGGAAATGCCTTACCATCGTTGGATAGGGATGCGGCCCGCAGGCTGAACCAAAAAGATAAAACGTATCGGTAACATGAGCAGTCCAGTAGCGAAGGGCGTCATTTATAGCGTCTTTGAGCGTGCCTGTACCGCCTTCGATGGCAATGACCTCGGCGCCGCAGAGCTTCATTTTGTGCACGTTGACGCTCTGGCGCTCGATGTCGGTAACGCCCATAAAGATTTTCGTCTCCATGCCGAACAGCGCCCCGATCATTGCCGTTGCCAGGCCGTGCTGGCCGGCGCCGGTTTCGGCGATGAGCTTGGTCTTGCCCATATATTTGGCGAGAAGTCCCTGGCCGAGCGTGTTGTTGACCTTGTGAGCGCCGCCGTGCAGAAGGTCTTCGCGCTTCAGATACACCTTAAAGCCGACATATTCGCTGAACCTTTTGGCGTAATAAAGCGGGCTGGGCCTGCCGGCATAGTCTCTAAGAAGCTGCTCAAGCTCGCCTACGAATTGTTCATCCTGGTAGAAACGATAAAACGCCCGTTCGAGCTCCTCCAGCGCCGGAATCAAGACCTCCGGGACATAAAAGCCGCCGTAGTCGCCGAATCTGCCCTTGTATTTCATGTCCTATTCCCTTCTTCGTAACCGGCAAGCAAAAGCAAGATAAAATATCAAAATCGCGGAATCGCCACAAAGCGGCGATGACTTCCTTAATTTTGCACTTTGAATTTTGCATTTTGATTTTCTTATCGTCCTCTGGATTTATCCTCTTATGTGTCGTATATTGTCGAACAGTTTCCTCATCTTTTGGTGGTCTTTTTTGCCCGGCTGAGTCTCGATGCCGCTGCACACATCAATCCCGTACATGCCCAGCTTAAGCGCTTGGGCCACGTTGTCCGGATTTATTCCGCCGGCCAGAAAGACTCGCTTTGCGATGTGCCCTATGATATTCCAGTCAAAGGTCAGTCCGGTGCCGCCGTATTTCTGCGGGTCGAATGCGTCCAGCAAGACAGCGTCGGTAAAGTAGCTCTCTGCCCTATCAATGTCACTTTGTTCCTTCACCCGTATCGCCTTGATGGTCCTGACGTTATGAGAAAGAAGCCCCCTGCAAAACTGGGGGCTTTCATCGCCGTGCAGCTGAACCCAGCTCAAGCGGCACAGGTCAATCGTATCCCGGATTTCTTCGAGCGAAGAATTGACGAACACGCCGACAATGTCAACAAAAGCCGGCAGTTTGCCTATTATTTGCGCCGCTTTCTCCGGCAAAATATGTCTCGGACTTTTCGGATAGAAATTAAAGCCTAATAAATCGGCGCCCATTTCCATCGCTGCCGCAGCATCTTCGTAATTGGTAAAACCGCAAATCTTGACTTTTACCCTCAACATAAGCTCGTCGCCGGTGACTCGTAGCCCGTCGCTCGTAGGACCGGTTACAAGTGACAGGTCAGGTTGGAAATCTCAATTAACTTCTCCAGACATCGCAATGCGTTGCCGCTGCTGAGCGCGGCTTCGGCCTTGGGTATTGCCGAGGCAAAATCGTCCGCCAGATTGCCGGCGATTATCGCCGCGGCAGCATTAAGAATCACAATATCTTTACGCGGCCCGGCTTCCTTGCCGCTCAGTATGTCCCTGAGAATTTTGGCGCTGGCTTTGGCATCGGTTACTTTCAACTGCTCTATATCGGCCAACGCAAAACCCAAATCCTGCGGGTTCAGCTCTTTGCCGACAATTTCGCCCTCTTTTAGCTCAATTATTTTTGTTTTAGCCGCGGTGCTCATCTCGTCCAGACCGTTACTGTGAACCACCATCGCGTATCTGGCGCCCAGCAGCTTAAGGGCCTCGGCTATTTCTTGCATCAAGCTTTCGTCGCCCACGCCGAGCACCTGCGCTGTCGCCCCAGCAGGATTGGCCAAAGGCCCCAGGATGTTAAATACCGTCCTAAAACCCAGAGTCTTGCGAACTGGCTGCACGTATTTCATCGCCGGATGAAACATCGGCGCAAACATAAATCCGATATGGGCTTGTTTTATGCACTCAGCCACAATCGCAGGCCCGGCGTCAATTTTGACGCCCAGCTCTTCGAGCACATCAGCCGAGCCGCATTTGCTGGTTATGCCGCGAT
>JAFNGF010000378.1:0-1120 GCA_017885385.1 Planctomycetota bacterium | reverse complement strand
GGCGGTTGAAATATTGGAGGTCTTGAATGCTCCGCCGCCCGTGCCGCAGGTATCGACCAAATTATCGACCTCGACCTTTACGGGCACGGCGTGGTTTCGCAGAGATTTAGCAAGTCCCGCCAGCTCCCGCGCTGTTGCGCCCTTTGCCTGCATTGCCGTCAAAAAGGCAGCGATTTGAGCTTCAGGCACCTCTCCCTGAAAGACAATATCCAGAAGTTCGGTCGCCTGCTCGAAACTCAAATCCTGTCGTTTCAGCAGCAGCTTAATATAGTCGGTTATTGTCGCCATTACCTACCTGTTTGTCTTTGTTTTTCTGCTACCGCGATTGCCAAGATGTTTTCGATTATCTTTCCGCCTGCGGGCGTTAAAATACTTTCCGGATGAAATTGCACGCCAAATATCGGAAGCTCTTTGTGCTGAACACCCATAATAAGCCCCTCAAAGTCAGCGGTTTTTTCCAGGCATTCCGGCAGCTCCAGCCCAATAAGGCTGTGATAGCGTCCTGCCTGGAGTGGATTTTCCACGCCGGCAAATATTCCTTTTTCGTTGTGTGTCACCCTGGAGGGCTTACCATGTACCGGCTCCGGTGCATGGCCGACCCTGCCGCCGAAGTGCTGCACGATCACCTGGTGACCCAGGCACACGCCAAAGATGGGCAGCTTGTCCTTGAAATAATCAACTGCTGCCAGCGAGACGCCGGCTGTGTCGGGCGTGCCCGGGCCGGGAGAAATCACCAGAAGATCAGGGGCAAACTGCTCCGCCACCGCCTTAAGCTCATCAAGCTCCGTATTGGCACGATAGACCTTAGCCTCACAGTCGCGCTTGCAAAAATCGTCCACCAAATTGTAGGTAAACGAATCGAAATTATCTATAAACATAACTTTTCTGCTCATATCCTTTACTTTCCGCCTGCGTTTCCACCTCAAGACGCCACGTGAAACGTGGGGCTAATTATTTAGCCTGCGGTTTCACCGCAGGTTGCCGCGAATCGCGCGCAAACAGGAATTTGCCTTATGCTCGGTCTCCTCAAACTCCGTTTTCGGGATACTGTCGTGCACGATACCTGCGCCGACCCGAATGTAAGCGGTGTGGTCTTTGACCTGCAGGCTTCTTATGGTAA
>JAFNGF010000377.1 GCA_017885385.1 Planctomycetota bacterium | reverse complement strand
AGCAATATCTGTGCGGCTTCCTAAGGACCTCGCTGAGCAACTTGACGGGATAGCCAAAGAAATAGAGAGACCACGCTCTTTCATCATCCAGAAAGCACTGGAGTCGTACATCGAAGATTTCGCCGATCTTCAGATTGCACTCGACCGGCTCCACGACAAGAGTGATGCTGTCATTTCAGGCAAAGAGCTGAGGAAGTCCCTTGGCATATAATATTGTCTACAAGAAATCGGTACATCGCGATCTCAAAAAGCTGCCAAAAACTGAGGTCAGCCGTATCCTCGACCAAATAGAACATGAGCTGATAAAGAAACCTGAGTCAAACCCTGTGCTCAAAGGCCAATTTGCCGGTCTTCGTAAATATCGTATCGGAGACTACCGGATCATTTATGCCCTAATGGGCGCAAATATCCTTATTCTCAGAATCGGTAATCGTCGAGATGTTTATAAAGGCAAAATCTAACCAGGGCATCAACCTGGACGCGCTCTGCTTCGCGGCCCGCGCCGGTTATGCCTGGCGTTAGGCCGCACGCAATGTTCCCAAAGGAGTGCCTTCATGATTTGCTTACCGTTTCTTCCTTTTCACAATAGACTGGCCAAGCCTTTTTTTGGAATTCTAGTTGCGCTATCTCTGTCGGCAACTCAGTTGCACTTGGATTCAAAATCGACAGAAGTAATCGTGGTTGGGACAGTTCATGAAGAGACGAAAGCCTATACTTCCCTCGGGCTCCTTGCAATTCTTAAAACGGTTCATCCTGATGTCATTCTTTGTGAGTATGACTCCGCTTTCTTTACAAATGATTTCAAATTTAGGCGTTATTTCGGAGGGCTTGAAGACAGCGCAATCTGTGATTACATGAAGACGGAACAAGTAATACTCAGGCCATACGACATTGAAGGTCGGAATGAATTTTATCGGAAACACGACGTCTTCAATCTTCAGGCTAAGTTTTCAGGGCATGTTTCAGAGCTTGCGGAGAAGGGGAAGCTCAACGCAGAATCCCAAGAGATCCTAAAGAATATTTACGAATGTTTCAAAAAGAGAGACGCATTTGGCGCTGAGAATCCACGGCGAATCAACTCGTTTGATTGTGACAGAGTGCTAACCGAGAAAAGTTTTGTCATGGATTCTGGATACTCCGAAATCATCCGGCTCACGCCCGAGTTGCAAGGAGACAATGATTTCTGGGTCCTATTTCGTTCATTCGAACTTCATAGAAACAACACAATGGTAAAGAATATCGAAAAGTACGCTCAAGAATTCCAGGGTAAGCGAATTCTCGTAGTCTGCGGATTTGAGCACCGGAATTTTCTACGGCGACATCTCAAGTTCTCGCAGGCCCTCACCTTCACAGTTAGAGAATATTGGGAATACCCTGAATCCCTTTCTCAACAGTCCACAGCGGCACGTTGATGCTCGATCAATCTTCTCGCATCGATGATCATATGATTCATTGTTCGTCCAATTTTGTTATTCGCTAAATCCAAGCTGCATGCGAGCTCATAGGGGTTCACGATTCCCGTCGGGCCTAACCCTTCGTTCAACTCGGACCCAACCGGCACGGCCCACTTCTACGTCTCGCGTTTCGGATTTCTCGTCTTCGTCCATCATTCGGTCGCCGGTCGGGCCGGCTAACTTCTTTCGTTAGGCCGAAGATCTCCGTGAGCCGCGATTCGTTCGGGGAGCGGAACGTTAGGGAAGACTCCGGCCTCATCTGTCCCGCCCGCCGTCATCGGAAAATGGAGATGGGGAGGCTTGACATGGCCGCGAGGCCGATTTAGTATCTGGCGTAATGGAAAGGGGTTGAATTGATTTTCTCCGAAGCACTGTCCTTGGCCGAAGAAGATGCAATTTTCGTTTCGCAGGCGTCTTATACGGCACTCATTGCGATTTTTAGAATATTATGCGGATCAATATAATCAATGTTAGACCGACGACCACACCACTTTGAGGAGCACACTATGAAAAACTTAAAGAGGCAAATCAGAGTGACTATAGCGCTGGGAGGGTTGTCGTTGCTCGCTGGTTTGATGACTCACTTGGCCCTGACAGATATCTACCACGGTGAGGCTGATGCTACGTTGGAGTGGAGTGTCCTGCGTGTTTGTGCATTGATATTTCTGCTCTTTATTGGCTCGGCGCTATTCACGCTTGGTCGGGTTTTGAAAGGATTGTCATGAACCGTCGGCCTAACAAACCAGATCGAGCGAACCGGAGCGGGCGCTCGCAGTTCGGATGCTGGCTTGCAAGGCCGTCGCCATTGGCTATTCTCGCTCCGGTCGCCCATCGGGAACGTTAGGCGGTTTGAAATTGTTAGACCTAGCATTACAGATATCATGTCAAAACTCTTTTTCGACTCCATTTGACACGGATATCGCCGCAGATTAGAATCTCAGTATCAAAAACACAATAAAGAAGGCTCCTCTGGTTTTGCTCCTGTTTTTTTCATTGCTGGCTTGTCGCATGTCGGGAAATAGAATCATCGGAGTGGATCAGGAAAAACCGGCAAGAACGGCCGGGAGGACAAAAAAAATGAAAAGAGTGTTTTTGGCTTCGGCCGGAAGTTTCGTGGCTGGCGACGTCGCCGAGAGAATGGCGGGAGAGAGGGGATTGAAACTGCTGTATGTCACCACCGCAGCGGAAGCCGAGGATGGCGACCTGTGGTGGCTCCGTGCGGACCGTGATGCGCTCGCCACGGCGGGTTTTTTGGTTTTCGAATACACGATCACCGGAAAAAGTCGGGAGGAGATCGCAAGGGCCTTCGATGATGCGAATGTTCTCTGCTTTTCCGGAGGCAACAATTACTACTTGCTGGAGAAGATCCAGCAGGCGGGCTGTGCTGACCTCATCCGCGGAGCCGTGGAGAATGGAAAGCCTTATTTCGGCATCAGCGCGGGTGCGATCGTGGCCGGTCCCGACCTGTCTCCATTATACTTTGAAACGGACGCCAGGAAGGCTCCGGAGTTGAAGGGATTGAAGGGCTTGGCGCTGGTCGATTTCATTGTCTTTCCCCATTGGGGGAATCCCCATTTCAAGGATTTCTATATGAATCAGTGTTTGCTTCAAGCCTTCATGCCTGGCCACAAGATCATCCTCCTGACCGATTCCCAGTATGTATATGTCGAAGATGACGCGTTTCGCATCATCGAAACCAAAGAATAGCGAAGGATCATGTTTCGCAAGAGTAGCGGGATGGCTGTAGAGGAGGTAGGGAAAATGAGTAACCATGGTCCTCGCCGTTGGCCAAGGTCGACCGCTTTTTTGCAGGATATTTCATCTCTTCCCTGTCCGCTCTCTTTTCCAGCATTCCCATCCCTTCATCGTCCGCCATTTTCGGCAGCTTGCTTCTCGTTTTCCTGGTAAATCTCTTTGGGTACCAATTTCCGATTCCTTTCGCTTTCCTGGCAGGCCCGATTCTCATCGGGCTCCAAGCGTTTCTCGGTGCGCTGCTGGGGATTATCCTGTCTGGGAAATGGAAAGGAAATCGCTGGCCAAAAAAATGGGGACTTTTTCTATCTGCCCTTCTGCTGGTGTTTTTAGATTTCCAGTTGATATGGTGGCTGGCATCTCCCGGATACGCGGCCGAGGAACGGACACCGTTCATCTTGCCGATGATGTTTCGGCTGAATATCGTGGATCCTGCACTTCCCGGCCCATACTCGACCGGAACACTATTCTATGGCAGCGGCAGGGACCGAAGGCGACCCGAATTTGGAAGCGGGGTGAAGATCACCACCGAACCTGTCGACGCCTCAGGAAGCATTTCCCCATCAACGGCCGGGTTTGGTTTCCCGAAGGTCCGGGTCCTTTTCCGCTGGTGCTCATCGTCCACGGCAACCACAAGATGTCCGATCAGGGCAGCCACGATGCGGACATGAGCGAGTTCCATGGTATGCGTCAATATCAACGGGTACGTTTTTCCGGTCCCAACGCATGGTGCAAGGCAGCGCTCTACGTGTATCGGGCCAACCACGGCCAGTTCAACAAGGAGAAACAAATGGCAAAATGTCCGTATTGCAAACAAGCGGTCACTTTGGAAAAAACCAAAAGAGAATCTGCTGAATTCAACGAAGAAGTACACAAAGAGGTATCTGGTGTAGTAAAAAAGGAAATCATGTACTCCTGTCCGCATTGTGAATCCGTCCTGGGATTCGGCTTTTTTATGGGCGGTTTCCTTACTGGTAGACCTTAAGTCGTTTCGTTGTCATACTTGCAGCCCTGCCGGCAAACCGCCTAACCAAGCGCTCAACCTGACGGAATAGGCGTTGGTACAATTTGCCGCGCAGGGAAGTTTTGATGTATATAAATAATTATCGTGTGCGTGAGTTCGGTGTGTTAGTAAGGTTCTCGTTACCGCAGGCTAGCTCCAACCGTTAGGCAGAAAGGGGCTCGATGAAAGTTGAGCATGCCAAGCGGCTCGACGAGCAGGACCACAAGTCGTTAGTGCGCTGGGCCACTGACTGCGCCGAGCATGTACTCCCATACTTCGAGGAGAAGTACCCAAAAGACGACCGACCTCGGAAAGCT
>JAFNGF010000376.1 GCA_017885385.1 Planctomycetota bacterium | reverse complement strand
GATGTGCGGCCCGACCGGCAGCGGTAAAACTACCACAATGTACGCTGCGCTCAATGCTATCGAACGATTTACCCGAAACGTGATCACCGTGGAAGACCCTATAGAATCTGTCCTGCCGGAGGCCAGCCAGATCGAAATCAATCCCAAAGCCGACATCACTTTTGCAAAGGCCNNGACGAAGAAACGGCTGAGATCGGGCTTCGGGCGTCTCAGACCGGCCATCTCGTCTTGGCTACAATACACTGTGATAGCAACGCGGGCGCCCTAATTAGATTGCTTGACCTGGGCATATCGCCGATCCTTCTGTCATCCAGCCTGAGTGCGCTGGTCTCACAACGATTGCTCCGCGTGCTTTGCAATCGCTGTAAGAAGCCCGCGAAGCTGACCCGAGGCTTAATCGAAGAATTTGAAAACAAACACATAGATTACTCACGCATGTTTAAGGCCGTGGGCTGTAAATACTGCGGCGGGACCGGCTACTACGCAAGGACCGCTATCTGCGATATCCTGGTTCTGACCGACGAAATCAGGGCCGACATCGCCAGTAACGAAGGACTGCTGCGCCACCTTAGAACTGAGGGCAGAAGAAAAGATAGAACCAATCTGCGGAAAGAAGGGCTAAAAAAGGTGGCTCTGGGAGTAACAAGTCTCGAAGAGCTAAAAAGAGTGGTGGGCTGAATCTTATGGTCTTTTGGGCAGGGATATTAGCTGCGGCATTCTTCGCCTGGCTGGCCGTCAAGATCGGCTTCTATGAGACCTGGACTATGCTCTTTAATATAGTCATATCTATTTATCTGAGTGTCTTTCTGACGCCGGTGATTACTACTATGGTTCCTGCTGCCAGCGATACCGCTTATGGCAATGCCTTGACCTTGATAACCGTGGCAGCCGGGGCATTTCTTATCCTACATGGCGTATCATATAGCTTTCTCACCAGCCGGTTCAGCATCTGGTTTCCGCGGCCAATCGACAATGTCGGCAGCGGGCTGCTCGGCTTCCTGGCCGGGTTTCTCGTCTGGAGTTTTCTGACCCTTGTTATCTTGGTAAGTCCACTCTCTCAGGCTGGCTTCGCGCGAGACATCGGCTTAAGAAGCACCGTTGAGCAGAGCAGTGTTCCCTACGTCGCATGGTGGTGCGACTCGGTCAACCGCGTAGTGGCCGCCGACAACGAGCATACCACACAGCAAGTCATCAGCAAGTTACTCAAGCCAGCTCAAGAAAGATCAGCACACAAACCGGCCGATCGATCTTAGTCAGGAGAATCCTCCTGGCCTGGCTTGCGAAAAACAACCTCCCATTTTGAAACGCCGGCAACAAAAAGCCGGGCGATTCTTCCAGCGAGCTTGTCGGTGTGACGCTTCGCTTTATCCATCCCCATTACCTGCGGATACCATTTTGACTTTTCAAGCTCACTGGCATCCAGAATCTTTGCCGGCTTTGTCCAACCAGTTGGGTCAGCAAGGTCTGTGCTAAAACTTACATAAATCCCTTCCTGCGTCCAATCCTTATCCCTGGCACGGTTCAGCAGCATCACCCATCCATTCAAATAGGTATTATAGTGGATGGAGGGCCCCCAGAACGCATCACCGTCGGTGCGGTGCCAATCGACAGAAACAGGGAAAACCGGCGTTACGTGCCCGCCGAGACCCGGCTCGTTCCAACCGCCTTTATGCCACTTGAAGACCTTGCCTTTCGGTGCATCACGGTCCTCGTACCGCATACGCGCCAGCGCAACGCCCTGCTCGGCTTTGTCCCTGTGATAGGTGCTTATGAAGAAGTAGAAGTGCTCTTTCTCATTATCCGCGATGACCGCGAAATCGCCGTTGCCGCCCACAAAATACTTGTTGGCAGATTCGGCATTGTCGGAACCAGCCGGCGCTTCAAGAACGATACCTAAATCGTGCCAGGTAAGACCGTTATCGGTCGAGACCATTGCGCCAATCCGCGGCGCCGTCCTGCCGGATGCCAGCGGCGGCTCGTTGTGATACCACATATAGAGCCTGCCGTCATCTGCCTTGTGCGTTGATTCGATCCAACGTCCGCCCATTGTCCAGGCTGCCTCGTTGTCGAAACTAACCCGCTGCGAAGGTCGGCTCAGGTGAAAAAGGTCAGGCCCTGAGCTGCGAAACGGGTGCCCCGTCGAGTAAAACATATACATCGTATCGGCGTCCCAATGTGCAGGACTGCTGCAATCGACATCTCCGGCCGTATTCTTGTCCATACCTTGACCAATTACGCCGGGGAGCTGCAGTCTTGGCCCGGCACGAATAATAACCAGGTTCTGTCCCTGGATACGCGCATTGCCGGAACCGCCGGCAGCCAAAACCATCACCAAGAATATTGATCGTGCCATCGGGATTTTCATAACGCTCCACTTTCGGGAAACAATACTTTTAGAAGCTGCTCCTGTCCGGAGAAGTCCGGTACAATGATATGTGCGCCCGCCTTTACCAGGCGGGTACGTTTTTCGATGTTTAAGCCGTGCCGGCGGATTTCATCGCTGGCCACGCCGACAGCAATACCCTCGCGTTTTCGGCACTCGCGCAGCTCGACCGGTCCATCGCCGAATACCGCCAGCTCCGGGCCTTCCAGGCGATTCTCCGTCATTATCCTTTCGATAACCATCTTCTTGGAGCACTTGGTGACGTCGCCAATTGCGCCGTAGATTCGGCCATCGAAAAGCTCAGCATACCCAAGTACTTTGGATTCTGCCACCACGTCCTGATGGTCTGTTCCACTTGCCAGATAGAGTTTTACGCCGCGTTTTCGCAGCGTTTTCAAGAATTGGACTCCACCTTTTACCGTATAGTCACTTACGTCCAGCTCCCCGCGTTTGAGCTTCTCGATTCGCTGGTTGACAAGTTGCATCAAGGCTTCGTTGTAAATCTCCTTGTAACCGAACTTATCGAGGATTTTATCCGCAGGAACCAGCCCGAGCTCCTTGACCATCTCCACAAGAGCTTCCATCTGCAAGATGGTTTGAATCCCGGTGGATTTGTCGATGTACTCCAGAACGTGGTTTTTGACCCTGTTATAGAGGGTCTCGCTGACGGTCTGATATTTATCGCCCAGTATGGCCTTTATCATTACCGGGGCCATAATCTGTTCCCAGCCCTGTCGCAAGGTGCTTATGGTGCCGTCGTTATCAAAGAGGGCGTGTTTTATTTGGCCAAGCGGAATTGACTCATAGCACAATTCTATCTCGGTATCCTCAAGATAGCGGGCCTTACGCCGATCGCAAGCAAGCTCAGGCTGATAGATGTAATCGGGGTCGCGGGCAGCTTCGAGGATTTCGGCACCCGATGCAGTGCCGGTCTGGAACAATTTCTGGACGGTGACAGCGGCGGCAAAATTCGCAAATTCAGCAGCTTCAGCGGGCGGAACGCCGGCGCCCAGGCACAACGCCAGCGCACTTGTCACGGTGTCGCCGGCGCCTACCGGGTCAAGTTTTTTTAGAAGCTGTATGCCCGGGGCCTGGTGCACACCCTCGGAATCGACAGTCAAAATACCACGTGGGCCGCGGGTCAAAAATACGGGCTTATTGAATCGCCTATAAAGATTTTGCCCGTACCTAACTAAATCCGGCAGGTCTATAACATCATCCAAATTAACAGAGACGCCGTTAAGTCTGGCCGCCTCCAAATCATTCGTTTTGCGGTAGATGAACTTAAACTTTTGCCCATAGTGTCTGGTATCGAGCAAAGCTACCCTGTTAGAAAACTTCTCGAAAAGGCTGTTTGCCTGGTCTATGAAAGACTCGTTGGTGATGCTGCCAGGCACCTGCTGATTAACAATCAAGGCGTCCGCCGCTTGCAGGGCGTGTCGGATGCCATCGAGCAGCGCCTTATCGGTTGCTTCGGTTCGCCTGTTGAAAAAGCCGAAATCAATTCGCGGCTGCTCGTTGCCCTCGAGATAGGGCTTACCGAAAGTCACGGTGTCGAAGTTTTCCTTCTGCACTACCAGATAGGTCGTATCGACCTTCAACTGGTGGAGCTGGCGTGTCAGCTCTCTGCCGAAAATATCATCGCCGATGACGCCTATAACCTGTATGGACTTTGGCTCAAGGGCTGCCAGATTCGCAACGACGTTGGAAGCCCCGCCGAGCGAGTAGTAGTGCTTGCCGATCGCCCTACCCTGCCGGCCGGTCTCAACGGAGCGCTCAGAACCAGCAGCATCGAGTATCCAATAGGCGTCAAGACAAAAGTCACCATAGACTGCTATGTTTACCTTTTTAATCCGACCAAGGATCTCTTTAATGCGTTGTTCTTTCATGATCTGGTGCCTTGGGATTATCAATCGGACTTTTTATACTCGGTATCGTCGATTCAATCCAGCCGAGACTGCCGCAAAGACCTGCGGATCTGGGCAGCCCTGTCGAAAATCTCTTCTTTAGTAATACCCGCTTCATCGTACATGGCAAAGATATTGTCATCCGGGGTTTCCGGAGGCACGGTGTGGGAAGCGGCAAAGATGTAGCCGCCGCCATCGGCGGTCATTCCTTCGAGCAATTCGGCTGTCGCTTTACGCACCTGGTCGGCTGTGCCATTAGGTAGAACCCCCTGCGTGTCGACCCCACCCATAAAGGCAAGGTCCTTCCCGAATTCCTTCTTCAGCTCCAGAGGGTTCATGCCGGGACAGCTGCACTGGATGGGGTTCAGTACGTCTACACCGATTTCGATTAAGTCCGGAATGATGGGCCGGATGGCGCCGCAGGAATGGAACGCCACGTAAACACCGTGCCTCTTGCCCACTTCAGCGTTCTGCTTTAAGAGAGGCTTTACCATTTGCCGCCAGATATCCGGACTCATCAGCATAGACTGCTGGCCGGCAGCATCGTCACCCAGCCAAAGCCAATCCAGGTCGAATCGCTGACAGGCTGCTTCCGATAGTTCTATAGAAAAATCTGCGCATCGCCTCAGCATTTTTCGCGTCAGGTTGGGCTTGAGAGCGATTTCCATCAAGGTCTTTTCCATGCCGCGCAAACGCCAGTACATTTCAAAAACGCACGGCGAGACGTCACAGCCCACGAAGTAGTCGTCTTTACATTTGATTACCGGCTTCATCAGGTCCACGAGCGGATCGATGCGGCCAAATGGAAACTTGTATTGTAAAACCTGCTTTTCGCCGGCATCAGCCAGAGGGTATTTGGAGATCTGGTTGAAGCCGCCGGTGCGAGTCCATTCTATTGCCCAGTCATCCACGTGCGACTGCCCATCGTGCTCGTGCACAATCCCCTCCATTGCGTAATTATTACTCACCCACGCCTGGCGGATATCGTCCCCCATAGCCAGAGGCACATATCTGCCGGGAATCTCCAGCAGTTTTCCCAGCCTTTTGGCGGTTTGGGGGTGGTACCACATAAAAATCGGAACACGGTCCGTAGGTTTTCGTTGCAGCGCAAAATGTACACGCCCTTTTGAGGTCATCAACTGTTTCTTACAAAAACGCAATAATTTCAAACAGCCTGAGATGTATTCTATTACCGGCGCTACAGGTGCTCAAGAATTCTTTTGTAAAGCAGAGGTATGGTCTGTTTCTGATCGCCTTGTACATAGTAACCCCTGCCGGAGAAAGCCTGCGGAATGCGTGTGACAACACTCTTTTGGTCGCGGAAGTAGTAACCCTGGGCGGATTCATCGGTCATCTGCTCAGGGCTGTAGTCTCGCAGGTCAAAGTCGGCGGTGATTATATTTCTTGGGACATTGCCTACGTTGGCGGCCATTGAGACAGCTTTTAGAAAGACTTCCGGGCCGGTGACAGCGCTACCGATATTCAAGAATACTCCACCGTCCGTAAATTTGGCTACTTCATTTGCAAAAATCAAGAAATCTCTGCCGGAGCAGCCGCCTTTCGCCTGGCCGTCAAAAGACGGGTGCTGGTCGGTTACATCTGTGCCTATGCCGGCGTGAATAGTGAAAGGAACATTGCTCCTGTAACATGCGGCCAGAACACTTACTTCGGGATGGAGAAAATTGACAAACGAATTTTCGCCGGCCAGGCGAGACAGTACCTGTCGCCGAAAATCTTCATCGCAAATCATTTTACCCAGGGCTTCACCGAAACCGAGCTTTTGCTTATTGCCAAAAGATATGGCGGCATTGATGTAGGCTAATTCGTAGGCCATTCCAAATTGGCCCTTACCCAGAGCATCAGGGACATTTTCGCTTGTCTGGCCTATCAGCGCAAGCTCAAAATCGTGGATAGCCGCGGCAGCATTTCCGGCAACGAGCGTAATCACGCCGCGCTTTACAAGGTCGATAAGCAGAACACCAAGACCATTTTTTATTAGGTGAGCGCCGGTAAAAACAATAATGGGCGAGCCCACCTTGTGCGCTGAGACTATAGCCTGAGAAACGGCTTCAATGTCACTTCGCGTTTCGCCGGACACCTTGACCGGAAGATTCTCGACGTCAGCCGGCAATATGATGTCTTTCAATGTCACTTTATTTACGCGCGCGCTCAATGGATACGTACGGATTTTGCTGGGGTCAAACACCTTGTACTTGCCGCGGTAGTCCATAAACCAATACTACTTTTGAATCTTCGCAAGCAACTTTTCCAGCCGCTTGATGGATTGTATCATGCAGCGAACGGTGTGGTAGTTTACCTTCCAGGAATGGCTCATGTGCGTCCAAATGGGTTTGCCTTCTCTTGTAAGCAGCGGCCACCACTCCCCTACCGGATGATTTATCATTTTGTCGAAGACGAATCGGTGCACGTTTTCGTATGCCCGCCAGTATTTTTCCGAGCCAAAGCGAAGGCACGCCTCTAACATACCAATCATA
The DNA here is from genome assembly GCA_017885385.1 of Planctomycetota bacterium. GTDB lineage: Bacteria > Planctomycetota > Phycisphaerae > Sedimentisphaerales > Anaerobacaceae > JAFNGF01. The sequence continues at coordinate 2,167 of JAFNGF010000376.1, read as the reverse complement.
ACCTCGGCCTGCTGCCAGAATTCCTTTTCCGTATCGTAGACGCCGCCCGAGTGCGGGCCTTCGACATAGACGCCGCCGAATTCCCAATCGATGCCGTTTTTGAAGCCGTGATCGAACGACTTTTTTATGACGGTCTTGTATTGCTCGAAGAACCCGTCGCCCAGAATATCAGTACCGTGGGCAAGCAGCCAGGCAAATTCAACATTGTGCCCGGCGGAAGTATTGTCGTCGGCGTGGGCTTTTTTGCCGCCCTCAGCGAAGCGGTCCCAGCCCCAGACGACGTCGAACTTTATCTGCGGGGCGACTTTCCAATCGGGCGTAAACTGCGGTATGCCGGTGCCGTATTTTCGGTGCAGGATTCTTTTTATCAGGATGTCAATATCCTCCAGCAGCGTTCGGCGGTGGACGCTTTTTCGCGTACATTCATAGAGATTCGTAAAGGCCTCCACCAGGTGCATGTGGACATCGAGGGTTTTTCTGTCGCCGCCCTGGCTGCCGGGGCCGCACAGGTCCCAGTTCCGCTCGAACATCTCAAAATATCCGCCGTACATCGTATCGGCAGCGTATTTTTTGACAAGGTCAAAGACCTTCTCAGCGTATTCTTGTCCTCGCGGGTCGCCGGTCGCCATCGTATATTCGCTTAGCGAGTAAATCGCAAAGCTCAGGCCGTAGAGGATTTTTTTGTCGATGGTGACGTCGCCCTTGCGGTTCAGCATCCAGTAGAATCCGCCGAAGTCGTTGTCCCACATTTTGCCGATCAGAAAATCGACGCCATGCTTAGCGTACTCGGCACATTTCCCGTCGCCGTAGCCTGCTCGATGGGCTGCGGACATTGTGTAGACCGTTCGTGTTTGCGAGATAAGCGACTTTTCGTCTGTGCCGCTATCTTTGCCGTCTTTATCGAAGTGCGTAATAAATCCGCCGTATTGGTCGTCTTTGCAGCGATTCAGCCAGAAAGACAGTAACTCAGCGGTCAAATGTTTCTTACATTCTTCCAGGCACACAGATACCTTTCTTGCGCTAATAGCCATTTTGCAATCCTTTCATTCGGTCGTTGGCACATTGGTCAGAAAGCCAGCGTATAATAACAAAAATGCCCGTCAGCATCAACGGGCACAAAACCGGAAATTTTGCCTGACGATTCTAAAGTGCCGCTAAGAACCCTGCTTCCAGAAATCCCTTTTTATAGTGTTCCCAGCATAGAAGAAGTTTGGGGGTTTGCACATAAGTCTCTTGCAAAATCTTATGCTATCCGAAACTACACCCGTACATATTTATTTCCCTCTCGGATCAAAATAACCTAATACAAGAAAATCTTTAATCAAGAATGAGCCGTCTTTGTTTTTCCAATCAAGTATAGATGAATTTAAAGGTATCAAATTATTCTTGACATACTGATATGGAGATCTTTTGCCTGCCAAATTTAGCCTGATGTAATTAATTGGAACTATTAGACACCCAAATCCATACACCAACGGATACCTGTAAATTGAACTAATTATTTTCATCAAATCTAACTCAAGGCGTGGTAATTTTCCTTTTTCAATCTCAATTAAAGTCGCCGGCTTTGTTGGCAAAATAAAATCCACCGTAAACTGATTTTCTGGAGCCATTGGAGGAAAGTCTTTTTCAACGTTTTCTCCAAAATTTGCAATTAGCAGCTTAAATAGCTTTGCATCCAACTGAGTCACTTCCCGTTTGAGTGGTGAGCCATCCTTTTCAAAAAAAACATCATCTGGAATACCTTCCAGTGAGTCCACAAGTGGTTTAATCCATTCATGCGTTAAACTACGATACGAGAAGACTTCTTTTATTTTCATCTTCAAATCCCCGCGGTTATATCACTTAACTTAAAATAATTGAGCTCCTTTACGGTACAGACGGGCAGGCACTTATGGAGGATTATAGGCAAATCTTATCCAGATGCAATTATTTATTTTCGTGCCGACTTACGAAATGATAAGCAGATTGCCGCGTTTGTTTGCGTGGACTCGTAATGGCAAAGCTGGAGGATAGAATTTACTTCGTCGGCCAGATCCTTCGACTCCGCTACGCTTCGCTCAGAGCCTGCCCTGAGCTTGTCGAAGGGATGACAAGAAAGAGTAGGTCCCCGCTTTCGCGGGGATTTCCGCTACGCTTCAACTTTTTGCCTGGTCGAGGATGAGGT
>JAFNGF010000375.1 GCA_017885385.1 Planctomycetota bacterium | reverse complement strand
CGGCATTTCTTTAGCGATGCCCTTTTCTCGCGCTCGCGGTGCCAACGATGATATTCGCGTGGCCGTCGTAGGAATTCACAGCCAGGGCAGCAATCATATAAACTGGTTCAGCCAAATCCCCGGTGTCCGCATAGTAGCAATCTGCGATGCAGATAAAGAGTTTCTGGACCGCGAAGAGAAGAAATTCAAGGACCGCAGCCAGAAGGTTGACACATACCTCGACTATCGCAAATTGCTCGAAGACAAAAATATCGACGCAATCATTACTGCTACGCCCAATCACTGGCACGCACTTGTGACGGTCTGGGCCTGCCAGGCGGGTAAAGACGTGTATGTTGAAAAGCCCGTCTCATACAATATCTGGGAAGGCAGACAAATGGTAAAGGCCGCCCGCAAGTACAACCGCATTGTGCAGGCCGGCACACAACGCCGCTCCGACGAGGGCATGGACGAGGTTATCAAATATCTCGAGCAAGGAAATCTTGGCAAAATCACAGTTGTTCGCGGCATCATCTACGTTCGGCGCGACAGCATCGGAAAGGTTGATGGGCCGCAGCCGACCCCGGAAACTGTCGATTACGATTTATGGTGCGGCCCGGCTCCTGTGTCGCCCTTGATGCGAAAAAGTCTGCATTACGATTGGCACTGGGTTTGGCCCACCGGCAACGGCGATTTCGGCAACAACGGAATCCATTATATAGATGTCTGCCGCTGGATACTGGGCAAAAATGAGCTTGCCCCTGGCGTAATGAGCATAGGCGGGCGATTCGGCTACATCGATGACGGCGAAACGCCTAATACCCAGATTGTCTTTCTGGACTATAAGCCGGTGCCCATCATTTTTGAAGTTCGCGGCTTACCGCGGGCTAAAGGCGACCCGGCGATGGACGCCTACCGCGAAACTCGCGCAGGACTGGTCGTGCACTGCGAGAACGGATACCTGGTCTGGGGTGACGGCGGCTGGGCATACGACAACGAGGGCAAAAAGATCAAACAGTTCAAAGGAACCGGCGGCAGCGGACACCATGCGAACTTCATCAAGGCGGTTCGCAGCCGAAAAGTAAGCGACCTCAACGCCGATATTCTCCAAGGGCATCTTTCCAGCGCCCTGTGCCACATGGGCAATATTTCTTACCGCCTCGGCAAAAAAACTTCGCCCGACGAGGTCGCCCAACGCATCAAGGCAAACAAAGAGCTGACTGAATCCTTCGAGCGATTTGGGCAGCACCTATCCGCTAATGCGGTTGATCTTGACAAGACTCCAATGATTCTTGGCCCATGGCTCAAGATGGACACGCAAAGCGAGAGATTTATCGGCGATTTTCAGCAAGAGGCGAACGAGCTCGTCAGCCGAAACTATCGCCAGCCTTTCGTTGTGCCCGAGCAAGTATGATCCTACTGGTTTATTACACGGAGCTATTTTATGCCTGACCCGCCTCCGGCATCAGAGCTCCAGGGTCGTCCCCCTGCCTCCGCAGGGGCAAGCCTNNATCACCGCATGCGTCGTATTCGGGCCTGGAAGCCTGTTGATCAACTCCAACGTCGGAGCAAAGTACGGATATGAGCTGCTCTGGCTGCTCCTGCTGACCGGCGTCCTTATGGGCACGTATACAACTACCGCTGCCCGCATCGGCGTGGTCGGCGGTGCCACACCCTGCACGCTGGTAGCTGATCGTCTGGGTCGGCCTGCCGCGGCGATAATCAGCATCAACCTGTGCCTTATCTGCGCGGCTTTTCAGTTCTCCAACAACCTGGCGGTCGCCGCCGCCGCGGACACGCTCGGCATCGCCCGCCTGTTTGGAAATCCCCAAGATGTGACGGAGCACACAAAAAGTCTGATCAACTCTGCCGTCTTGCTGCTCTTCAACCTGGCCATCATCACGCTCACATTTACATTGAGGCACGTCTATCGGGCGTTGGAGCGGATTATGAAAGTCATGGTGGCGGTGATTCTGATTTGCTTCCTGGTGAACCTGTTTATCGTGCGACCGAATCTGCCGGCTGTACTGAAGGGACTCATTCCGCATGTGCCGGAAGGCATTTCGCTTGGCCTTCCCAGCCGAAGTGAAGCGGGCATCGCCGACCCCATGCTACTTGTCGCCTCGCTACTCGGCACAACTTTTTCCGTGGCGGCAGCATTCTACCAGGGCAACCTCGTTCGGGAGAAGGGCTGGACGATAAGAGAATATAACCGCAGCATCGGTGACTCCATCGGAGGCGTCACAGTTCTGACCGGCGTTAGCGCGATCATAATGATAACCAGCGGCACAGTGCTTCGCGGCCAGCAAGCCAATGATATAAGCGTGGTCGCCACGCAATTGCGGCCGCTTCTTGGCGCGACCGCCCACGTTTTGTTCTGTGTCGGACTTTTCGCTGTGGCCATGAACCCCTTCGTTATTAACGCCATGATCGGAGGCAGTATCTTAGCCGATGGTATCGGCAAGCCCGCCAGGTTGAGCGACCCCTGGTCTCGGCGGCTCACCGTCTTGGTCCTGCTGATCGGCATGGCCGTAGCCATGATCGTTTTGCATACCCCTGTAAAAAAGGTCGATGCGATTATTTTTGGGCAGGCCCTGACCGTTGTCGGCAATCCGCTGATGGCCGCCGCCATACTCTGGCTGGCAAACCAAAAGGACATCATGGGCGACCGGCGCAACTCCATCGTGCTAAATCTCCTTGGCGGCTTGGGCCTGTTAGTTGTCGTGCTTATGGCAATGCGCGTTCTGTTTCTGCTGGCGCTCAGGTTGAGCTAATGGACACTAACAGAGGCAGCCTGCTTATGATAGATGTAGTAACACTGGATGAACGCGGCTTGGAAGATATTCTCAGCGAGCCTACCGAGGCGACAAGAAAGGCCCTCGCCAGCCTGCATGGTGATATCGTCGTGTTGGGAGCAGGCGGCAAGATGGGAGCTACGCTCGCTATGATGCTCAGAAAAGCGTCACCGCACAATAAGACAATTTATGCCGTCTCACGATTCAGCAACCAGGCGATAAAAAACAGAATGCAGCAGGCAGGAATTCAGACGGTTGAAGCAGACCTCCTGGACGATACGGTTTATAGACACTTGCCCCATACAGAAAATATATTCTATATGGTGGGCATGAAGTTCGGCGCCACAGACAATCAGCCGCTAACGTGGGCACTGAACAGCTTCGTGCCGACTCTGGTAGCGCGACACTACAAAAACGCCCGAATTGTGGTGTTCTCCACCGGGAACGTTTATCCTCTCGTCGCCGCAGGTGGCGGCGGCGCACGTGAAGAAACCACGCCCGACCCGATAGGTGAATACGCCCAATCGTGCCTCGGCAGAGAGCGGATGTTTCAGTATTTCTCGCAGGTTCATAATACCCCGGTGACGTTGGTCAGACTGAATTATGCCAATGAACCTCGATATGGCATTATTGTGGATCTCACGCTGAAGATACTCAAAGACGAACCTATCGACCTGACAATGGGTGCGGTCAATCTTATCTGGCAGAGGGACGCTAACGACTATATCATTCAGGCAATCGCTCTGGCTAAATCGCCGCCGGCTATTCTCAATGTCACCGGGCCAGGCGCCATCTCGATTCGGCAATTAGCCGAGCAAATAGGAAACCAGCTCGGCAGAAAACCAAAATTTGTGTCCAAAGAAGCAGAAACAGCGATACTTTCGAACGCGTCCAAGTGCTTTAGCCTGTTTGGCTATCCAAAAACTACGCTTAACGAAATGGTATCTTTTATCGTCAAATGGGTTACTTCCGGCAGAGCGGTCTTAAACAAACCCACTAAATACGATAATCGCAACGGCAGATTTTAGGCAGGTTTTTCCGATGAGCTCAACTATCGGCAACAAACTGCGGTCAGGCGGCGTCATTCCTGCTCATCCTCTGGCTCTGCGGGCAGCAAACATGCTCGATGAGCGTCATCAAAGGGCGCTGACCCGTTACTATCTGGATGCCGGCGCGGCGGGCCTCGCGGTAGGCGTCCACACAACTCAATTCGCCATCCACGAACCTAAAGTGGGTCTGTATAAGCCCGTATTGGAATTAGCCAAAGAAACCGCCCGGCAATTTGTCACCTCGACCGGCGCAAGCGAACCGATAATGATCGCGGGCCTGGTGGGCAACACCAATCAGGCGGTCAAAGAGGCTGAATTAGCCTGCAGCCTGGGCTATCATCTTGGATTGCTCTGCCTTTCCGCACTGAAAGGAAAATCCATTGACCAACTGATCGATCACAGCCGACAGGCGGCAAAAATTATGCCCATTATGGGCTTTTATCTGCAGGAAGCGATAAGCCAAATGGCGCTGCCGGCCGAGTTCTGGCGAAAGTTTGTCGAGATACCAAATGTGCTCGCCATAAAAATCGCGCCATTTAATCGGTATCAGACGCTTGACGTGCTCGAAGCAGTCGCCCATTCAGGCAGGTGTCACGACATCGCACTATATACGGGCAACGATGACAACATAATCTTGGACCTGCTCAGCACATACGAATTTATCGCCGACGGCCAGGCCGTATCGCTTGCGATTGTGGGCGGCTTGCTGGGGCAGTGGGCCTGCTGGACAAAACGAGCGGTCGAATACTTTACTGCCATCCAGAAAATCCGCAGGACGAAATCCAAAGTCGCGCGCCAGATGCTCACATTGGCCGGCCAGGTTACTCTGGCCAATAAGGCGATTTTTGACGCCGACAACAATTTCGCCGGCTGTATTCCAGGCATATCTTACATACTGAAAAAGCAAGGTCTTCTGGAAGAAATCAGAACGCTGAATCTCAATGAACGGTTGTCGCCCGGCCAAGCAGATAAAATAGATGACATAATACGTAAATATCCGCATCTTACGGACAGCGATTTTGTTAAAGAAAATCTTGATAAATGGCTTGCGTAGTGAGGTTAAAATGGTTGAACAAGACAAAAGTCGTGGGGGGCGCTGTGCACGCCGTCAGTGGTGGGCGGAGCCCACCCTACAATTGGCTGCATTGGTGTTGCCGTGTCTTTGTGCCGCGTGTGCAGCGTCCCAGCAAGAAGCACTCAAGACCAGCCGTGGGGACCAAATGATTGCTGAATACTTCCGCGCCGAGATAGGCAATCTGCGAGACAGTTGCCTGGCTGACGTTAAAAGCCTCCAGGATTGGCAGCAGAAACGTCAGATTTACCGAAAGGAACTCTTCGAGATGCTCGGCCTTGACCCGCTGCCGGAAAAGACCGACTTGAAGCCCGTCATCACCGGGCGGGTTGAGCATAATGAGTTTACCGTAGAGAATATTCACTTCCAATCGCGTCCGGGGCTTTATGTGACAGGCAACCTCTATATTCCCAAGAACCTGGAGAAAGCCGCCCCGGCTATTTTATACGTGTGTGGCCACTCGCCGGTGAAGAAGGACCAGATAAGCTATGGCAACAAGACAGCTTACCAGCACCACGGAGCCTGGTTTGCCCGAAATGGTTATGTCTGCCTGGTCATCGATACGCTGCAAATGGGCGAGATCGAAGGCATCCATCACGGCACGTATCGATACAAAATGTGGTGGTGGAATTGTCGCGGCTACAGCCCGGCGGGCGTCGAGGCATGGAACTGCATCCGGGCACTGGATTATCTGCAAACACGCAGCGAAGTTGACGCGGAAAAAATCGGCGTGACCGGCCGTTCCGGCGGCGGGGCCTATAGTTGGTGGACTGCTGCCCTGGACGAGCGCATAAAAGTGGCTGTGCCCGTCGCCGGCATCACCGACCTTCAAAACCACGTCGTCGACGGCTGCGTCGAAGGCCACTGCGATTGCATGTACATCGTAAACACCTACCGCTGGGACTACCCTTTAGTGGCGGCTCTTGTGGCGCCGCGGGCGCTTCTAATTTCCTGCCGGACCTTTTCGTGCAGCCGGATGACGCCGTCAAGCGGGAAAATGGTGTCCTTGTCGCTGTTTGAAATTAGAAGCGCCCGCGGCGCCACAAGAGCCGCCACTAAAGGGTAGTCCCAGCGGTAGGTGTTTACGATGTACATGCAATCGCAGTGGCCTTCGACGCAGCCGTCGACGACGTGGTTTTGAAGGTCGGTGATGCCGGCGA